>JAZRLU010000230.1:0-6023 GCA_045647045.1 Eubacteriales bacterium | reverse complement strand
CCTTATAGGTCTCCTTTTCGCTATCGGGTACGTTAGCGGCAGGGCCGAATGCGGTGGGAACGTGCTTTTTGTATTCAATATCAGCTACCTGCGCCTTTGAATATCGGTCTGCCCTATTCATACCCTCTTTGGAAAGGGCGTAAGCCTCTGATATTGCCTCGGTGCTTCTTATTGCGGTACGCTTTATATTTGCACAGATGCCATAGCCCTCGGCAATGCCGTGCTTTATGCACTCCTCACCGTATTTTAAGGCGGTATTAACGTCCTTTTCACATCCGCTACCGTTAAAATACTTATATGCAAGCACTACGTTTGCATAGTGAGAGCCCATTTTTTCAAGGCGATCTATAGATGCGCTGTAATGCTCTGCAAGCTCGGATGCGGGATGGGTAAGGCGTGCGATCTGCCACACAAGCAGCTCTGCAAGCTCAGAGCCGCGCGCACTCGCACGGGTGGCTAATTCAAGGGCGGCGGGAATATTTATCTCTTCCATACATCCCTCGCCGAGCATATACGCGCGGCATACAAGGGCAAGATCATCACCGCTTGCCTCCGCCTGCCTTGCATACGCCTTTGCCGCGGTGGGATTTTGCGCGCCGCCGATGCCCCTGTAATTCATATACCAAAGCATAACGGCGGCGGGAACGTTGCCGCCTACAGCCGCGATATTGAAGCAGGTTTTTGCATTCTCATAATAGGGAGCGGTGCCTCTGCCGTAAAAATAGCATTCTCCGAGATAGTAATTTGCCTCTGCCGAGCCTTCAGCCGCAAGGCTCTCAAAGCACTCCTTTGCATAGGTATAATCACACGCCTTGTATGAAAGAAGGGCTGATTCAAAATTGCATTTTGCCGCCATAGCCTTTTCTCCTTAAAAATCGTTATAACAAATTATACCACACGCTTGCAGGCAATTCAATAGGCAGATTGCAAAAAAATGCTTTTTTCGCACTAATATGTTGCGTTTTTGTGCATAATTTATTGACTTTTTTGTGAAAATGCGATATACTGTACTTAATTAAGATATAGGAGAAAAAACAATGACGATAAACGAATATCAAAAGCTTGCTATGACAACGCTTAACCCCGCGCTTTCCGAAAAGGACGTGCTTATAAACGGCGTTATGGGGCTTTGCGGCGAAAGCGGCGAGGCTATAGATATAGTAAAAAAGCACCTTGCGCAGGGACACGAGCTTGACCGCGAGCACCTTATAAAGGAGCTTGGTGACATTGCGTGGTATCTTGCCGAGGTTGCATACGTGCTCGGAGTGCCGCTTGAGGAGGTTTTGCAGCGCAATATAGACAAGCTGCGCGCAAGATACCCCGAGGGCTTTGACACCGAAAGATCGCTTGCAAGAAAAGACGGAGACAACTGATACCGAGCGTAAAACGCGCGGCGCTGAAATGAATAAATAAACATAAAAATAAGGGCTACCGTGGGTTTAAAGGACCGCGCGGCAGCTCTTTTTTTACGTAGTATTTTGCCCTGCCCTTGCCCCTGCCGTAAGCCTTTGACAAAGGGCGGTGTACACCAGATCGCACAGGGAGCGAATGGCGAAAAACGCCGCGGCGGCAAAGACTATCTCGCAGCATAGCCAAAGCGCCGATGCCGACGTGCCCTGCCGTATAAAGAGCATACGGACAAGATACGATGAGCCGACCGATGCCAAGGCAGGCAACAAAAGCGAGCGGACGAGGGATATTCTTATGCGGATGCGCTGACAAAGGCGAATGACGGACAGTATAAAATTAAAGGCTTCCATAACGATGATACACACCGCGTAGCCAAGAATGCCGAGGCGCGGTATAAGAAGCCACACAAGGGCTATTGAGATCAGCGAATCGGCAATATTTACCCACATGGAATACACCTGCTCGCCAATACCCTTAAGTATTGAATCGGTAACGTGATCAAGGTACATCAGGGGTATGACAAGCGATAGCACTGCAATGTACTCCCCTGCCGCGGCAGAGCTGTAGATAACGTAACCAAGCTCCTCTGAAAATACGAATATTATGCCTGCCACAGCGGTGCCGTATATGAGGGTAAGCGAAAGGGACGTGCGGCAAAGGCGCTCGCATCCGCTACGATCGTGAAGCGCGCTACGCTCTGCAAATTCCGGTATAAGAAGCCCCGAAAAGGATGACAGTATTACCATAGGATAAAGCACCGTTGGTAAAGCCATACCGTGCAAAATACCGTATGCGGAAAGCGCTGAGGAATTATCCAGCCCATAGTCGCGCAGGCGACGCGGTATAAGCACGTGCTCTACGGTAAGTAGCGCCTGCCTGATATATGCGGATACGGCAAGCGGAAGCGCAGACCTGCCCACAAGGGCAAAGCCCGACTCACGCGGGGGCACCTTACCGCGCCGATCAAGCAAAAACTGAATGAGCATTACAATGAAGGATGCGATCTCGGTAACGCTTACGCCTATGGCAAGGTACTTGGCAGACTCCTCTGCCGTTTTAGCGGTGGCGTGGAGTATAAGCCACGCGGTAGCGCTTATACGAAAGACCTGCCCGAGTATCTGTACGGTGGAGTTTTTACCAACGCGCCGCACGCCGATAAAGTAGCCCGAAAATACGCTGACAAGCGAAAGCGGAATAAGCGAGGGCGCAAGGATGCAAAGGGGCTTTGCGGCACGCGGCTCATCAAGCACGTACAAAGCGATAATATCAGCACCAAAAAAGAGCACAAGGGTGGCAACGATGCTGAATATAAGCGTATATATGACCGCGCCGAGTAGCACGCGCGAAACGTCCTCCTCTCTCCCCTCTCCCCTTGCCTCGGCAACAAGGCGGGTTACGGTAAGGCTTATGCCCGAGGTGGCAAAGGTTACGGCAAAGCTGTACACGGTGTTTACCACGGTATAAAGCCCAACACCCTCCGCCCCCACCGTACGCGATATAAAGGCATTGAAAAGAAGCGCAACGGTACGCATAGCTATGCCTACAAGGGTAAGCATAATTCCGTTGTAAATAAAGCGTTTTTTGTTGTTCATACTCAATCGTATGCGCTTCGGCGCACACTTATGCCATAGGCGCAGGGGTATGAGCAAAAACAGCGAAATCGGGAATTAAAAAACGTAGGTCTTGACCTTTTGATCATAAAAAAACGCAGAGGCACCGGTTTTAACGGTACCTCTAACTGTTTTGGTTATATTTAATTTCACGACTCATCTATCGATGATTCGTAATAAGCAAGCAGAGTTCCGAGGAAGGTTCTTGCACTTGTGCCCTCTTTTGCAAACGCGTATACGTCAAAGAGGTTAAAGCTGCAGCCGAACGAACCCTCCGACGATGTGAATACCGCGCGTACCTCCGATGCCGCATTAAGCCTGAAGATCGGTATTGCAAGCTCCGACTGACCGGGCTCAAAGGTATACGTAAGCTCCTCGCTGCCGAAAAGATAGGTAACGGTGATACGTGCATTTTCTCTCTTCGGTGCACCAAGGATAAGGCGCTGACCTATAACGTCATATCTTACGTAGCCGAAATACTGCGAAAGCTCGCTATCCGTGCCGTATATACCGCTGTAGGTATGCACGCTTTCCTTCATATTTTCGGACACGGAGATGCCGAGCGCACCCGATGCGTAAGCCGCGTAGGTAGCAACGGTGCTCTTTACGGTGTTATCCGCCGCCGCATCAAACGAAAGCTCACAAAGCTCCTTTACGGATGCGGTGCAAACGTTTACGAAATTGCCTGCGACAAGGGTAACCGAAACGTCACTTAAATATCCCGTAGGATAGATATATGCATAGGTGAAGTACAGATACTTCTCGCCGCCGACAGTTACAGTCTTACCTGCAGAGCTATCGCGGTCAAGAAGCACGCCTTCGTGCATTATTCTTATTCTGAAGCCCTCAAGCTCGGCAACGGATGCGGGAACGTATACGTTAAGCTCTGCCACCTCTGCAAAGCGCATATTTACGCTTAAGCCGTTTGAAATGGGAGAGGTTACGTAGGAAGACGTAACTCTGCGCACCTGAGTGCCGAGCACACCGTCATACATAACGGAAACCGTTATGCTTTCTGTAACGCGATCCTTAAGGATCGGGATATTGGACTGTACGCCCTGATCGATATAGGAGAATCGGCAGCCCTCTGCCGCAGAGAGTGCACCGATCTTTACCGTGCCGAACATACGCGCACCGCCTGCCGCGTACAGAGTAGCGGCGGCTTCAAGCGCAACAGCACCCGTATCTGCAAGAAGATATGCACCGTCAAAGAGCGTTACGTCTGTATCACTGTATACAAGAGTACCGAGCCCCGTGCCCGAAATAACGGTATCGGCAAGCGAAACACTGCTGCCGGCAGAGGTTATAGCCGTGCCCGACGTTGCAAAGCTACCGCCCTTTACGGTAAGTGCAGAGCCGCTTACGCTTGCTATCTCGCGAAGCGCAAGGCTTGCGCCGCTAAGGCTCATTTCAAGCCCCTTGATGCCGTCTATATCAAAGAGGCGCGCGTTAGGTGCATGGACGGTTGCATTTTCGCAGGCAAGCGTTAATACACCCACGCCCTGCACGGTAAATAAGGTATCGCTGCCGCCGTAGGTAAGCGTTTGACCGCTTATATCAAGCACAACGTCACCCGAAACGGTGATCAGCACCGAGCGAAGCAGCTCGATATCCGAGATAAGCTTTACAGACGAATAATCACCGAAATAGGCAAAGGGCGCATAGATCTGCGAAACGTAGCGCACATCACCGTTCTTTAAGGTGATCTCGTATATACTGTCCTCCTGCCTTTGATCCAAAAGCTCGTATCTTTCAGTGGTAAAGTTAACTAAAACTACAACGTTTTCGCATTTAATGCCGTTTTCGTTTACGCAAAGAAGCTTAAGCGTTACCCTCTCGGCCGTGGGAACGAGGTTTGAAAGATCATCAACTGCGGGGGCATTTGTAAAGCAGGAATAGCTTGTGGTTTGCACGGTGAATACCGCGGCGGTCGTTTCACCCACGATAACGTTTTCACCCTCATACGCCATTTCATATCCTGCGCGTATTGCAAGGCCGCTGCTTGCATAAATATCCGAGTCTGTTACCGTTACCGTTCCCGGGGAATAAATAAGCCAATCTTTACCGCCTGCGCCGTTTATTACGGCATTGGATACGGTAACCGAGCCATCGGTCCACACGCCTGCGCCCTCGCCTGCGTACCAATATCCGCCGTCTAAACGAACGGGCGCGCTATCCGCGCGTACAAGCCTTGCCGCCGCGATTTCCGAGCTGCCGTATACGGTTAGCTCGCCAAGTGCACGGTAGTAAACAAGAGAGCCTGAGCCAAGATCTGCGCCGCAGATGCCAAGCGAGGTATTACCCGTACCTCTTATAACGAACAGATCACCGAAGAAGCCTTCACGCGCGGTTACAAAATAATCCGCAGCTATCGTTATATCGCTTGTGAGCCACAGCGTTTCTGCCGATGCGATATCTACCGACTCGGTAAGGCGTGCCTCAACGTAGCTGTGCGGTACTGCAAGCGGCGAGAGATTTGCGGAATAGGTTACCTTACCGTCCTTATCCGTAAGCTTCCAAGGGTAGCCTGTGCTTTGAGTGGCAGAGGTGCTTACCGCCGCGCGGGAAACGTAAGAAAGCTTTACGTTGACAGAAGCGGTAGCGGAGGTGCAGGTATAAACGTTATTGTTCTTTGTGGGGGTGGACTTAACGTAAGGAACGGTCATTGTGATATTGGTCTTAGATACCGAGCCGCCCTTTGCAATAGACGTTATATCGTGCGAGAAATACGACGTGGAGTCGGTTTTAAAGTAGCAGTTTTCGGCATTGTAGCCCTTGATAGATCCGTAAATTACGCTGCCGTTACCTATGGTAAGACCTGCGCCACCCTCGGAATTATCCGCAAACTCAATGCACGCGCCCGTGCCCGTTGTTATTATCTCCGTATTGTAAAGCTCCAGCTCGCCCGAGTGGCGTATGGTTACCATGTTGGAGTTGTTTGTACCCACAACGGTACAGTCACGCATAATAAGGCGCGAGCTCTTTCTTGCGCACACGCATCCT
>JAZRLU010000229.1:0-5238 GCA_045647045.1 Eubacteriales bacterium | reverse complement strand
CCGCTTGGCCTCCGACTTCACGGCACAAAGAGCCCTGCCGCGAACCATTTTTCTATCGGGGCACGAGGGTGGCGTGTGATCGGCATTATCCGAGCCCGTGCCTATGATCCTTGCGCCTGTATCCGCCATAAAGGAAACGTAGCACTCGGCATCGGGCACCTCTCTGCCCTCGCTATCAACCGCATAGCAGGTGATAAGGGCAAGATCCTCTCCGTTTGCACAAACGTCTGATGCATTTTCGCATTTCAGCGCGAGTGCGACCGCCGCACCCGTGGTAACTCTTTCATCTGCCGCAACGGGTATACCGTTCTTATCATAGCCTACGGCGGCAATAGCTCCCTCTTCAAAGGGCACTGTCCATTCGTGGTGAACGCATCGATCCGTAGCTTGCCTGCCAAGGCTTTTTCCGTTCAGGAAAAGCTCTACCGAAGCACAGTTATCATATACAAAGACCTTGACCTCACCCATCCCCTGCATATTCCAATGAGGAAGAAGGTGCACCATAGGCTCATCCGTAAATATAGACTTCATCTGATAGAACGAGTCCTTTTTCTGCATATAGAGATCCACCTGCCCCGAAATAGAGCAAATACGCGGCCATAACGCCTCACCGAGATACTCTATCGAGCTCCAAAGGAATGCACCCATTATCCACGGGCGTGACAAAAATTCAAGATATTCCTTTTCGTGGCTGCGGAACCAGTTGTTTACGTCCTTATCGTAAATGCTGCGGTATCCGCGCTCGGGGCTATCGGGATAATACCATCCGCGAGTGCCTCCCGCTGCGGAAAACTCCGAAACAACAAACGGCTTATCGGGGAATTTTTCGTGCAGGATATCATAAAGCGAAGGATTGTAATTAACGGCAACTATATCCGATGCCTCGTAAACCGTGCATTTTTCGGGTGACTTATCGTTAGCCGTCATAACCGGGCGCGAGGGATCAAGGCGCTTTACCTCAAAGGTCATATTTTCCGCAATGCGCCTGCCCTCGTCGGTAACAAAATAGTGCTCCTCGTTACCTATGCTCCACATAATTACAGAGGGGCGGTTTCTGTCTCGCTTTACAAGCGCGCGCAGCTCTGCCATATGCTCGGGTGTAGATGAAAAATGCCTTGTTTCTGCCATAACGAGCATACCGTAATTATCAAAGGCATCCATCATTGCCTCATCCTGCATTGAATGAGCACATCTGTATGCATTTGCACCCATCTCCTTGCAAAGGCGGACCTTATGGCGCATAACGTTATCCGGCACCGCCTTGCCCGTAAGTGCAAAATCCTCGTGGCCGCAAAGACCTTTAAGAAAAACGTGCCTGCCGTTTAAGAAGAAGCCCTCGTTTGCATCAAAGCGCAACGTACGGAAGCCAAATGCCGTTGAGCTCTCATCGCACAGAGTGCTGCCAACGTAAACGCGCGTTACCGCACGGTACAAATACGGTGAATCTATATCCCAAAGGCGCGGATTTTCAAACACGTCTATGCCGTAATTAACCACGGCTGCCGAGCGTGCGGGGATGTGCACGCTGCTGCGCGTTACGCTGGAGCGAGCAATTCCGTCTCTATCTACAATCGCCGTTGTTACCTTAACGACGGTATCCTCGTAGGATGTATTTTCTATTTCCGCCTCTATCGGGATCTCCCACGCGGTGGCGGTTGCTTTTCTTGGGCAAACGTAAACGCCGTCTTTAGCAACGGATATCTCGTTCTTAACACAAAGATATACCTTGCGCGTGATACCGCCCCCGTTATACCACCAGTTTTCAAGCGTATTCTGCGTTACGTGTACGGCTATAACGTTATCCCTTCCGTCATACCTTATAAAATCGGTGATATCCACGGTAAAGGGCGTGTATGCGGTAGCATTGCGCTTCATATATGAGCCGTTGAAATAAACGTCACACTCGGTGCTTACGCCGCAAAACTCCAGCTCCACGCGCTGACCGCGCCAGCTCTCGTCTGCGTGAAAATGCTTTCTGTACCACGCGGGGCGGTACGTGTAGAAGCCAAGCGCGTTGTTGCCGCCTGCTGTGATCTCGGAGTTAACTATATAATCGTGGGGCAGGGTTACGTTATCCCATCTTTCGTGCGTTATTACTCTGGAGGCGTTAACTCCAAAGTCGTTTGGCGTGTCGGGATAATTAACAGAGGCAGGTCCCTCTCTGTAGCTCTCGGTCTTTGACTGGGTATAAACAGGACCCTTCACCGCAGGCAAAACGCGCTCTATCTCACCGTCGTGAAATCTCCAATTGTCTGTAAAAAGTATTCTCATATTTTATTCCTCAAAAAAATGTAAGTAAAAATTACGTACTGCTTTATTTTAACACACAGAGGTTGGAGTGTCAATCAAAAAATTACTTTTATTGTTATTTTTCTGTTGACAATCGCATCGCAATGTACTATACTTGTAAAAGCGAAAAAAGGGGGATGCTATGAAACGTTTTATCGGTATTTTGCGCACTAATGCGGTAACTGTTATCGCGCTTGTTCTTGCGGCTGCAACATCATTCATCGTGCCGCCTGACAAGGAATATCTCGGATACTTTGATTTTAAAACACTTACGTGCCTGTTTACGGTGCTTGCCGTGGTATGCGCCCTGCGCAACGTAAGATTTTTCTACACGCTTGCGGAAAAGATAGTAAAGCACTTCAAAAATGCGCGCCTTGCCGTAATAGCACTTGTGTACATAACCTTTATAGGCTCAATGCTTATTGCCAATGATATGGCGCTTATAACCTTCCTGCCGCTTGGCTACTTTGTTCTTATCTCCTGCGGCAAGGAAAAGTATATGTGCACCACCTTTATACTGCAGAACATTGCCGCAAATCTCGGAGGTATGCTTACCCCCTTCGGCAATCCGCAGAATCTTTACCTTTATTCAAAGTTCAATATACCGGACGGCGAGTTTATGCTTATAATGCTCCCCTGCTTCCTTCTTGCAATAGCCCTTATAACCTTATCGGCAATTATATTTATAAAGCCGGAGCCGCTGGAGTTTTCAGGTACAGAGCGAAAGCTTCCCGTGGTAAGAGTAATAATATACCTTATCCTCTTTGCCTTTGCCATCCTTTGTGTGTTCAGATTTATTCCCTACCAGATCGCGCTTATAGTTGTACCTCTTGTTATACTTATTATGGATAGGCGTGCGCTTCTCAACGTTGATTACGGACTCCTTTTAACCTTTGTTTTCTTCTTTATCTTCGCAGGAAATATGTCACGTATAGAGGTAGTGCGCACCTTCTTCTCCTTCTTGCTTGAAAAAAGCACTCTCCTATTCTCCGCCCTCAGCTGCCAGGTAATAAGCAACGTGCCCTCCGCAATACTGCTCTCCCAGTTTACGGATAACTACCGTGAGCTTTTGCTGGGCGTAAATATCGGCGGATGCGGTACGCTTATATCCTCCCTTGCATCCCTTATCACCTTCCGCGAATATACAATGCACAACAAGGGGCAAACGGGAAAATATATAGCAATATTCTCCGCTTTCAACTTCGCCTTTTTAGCAATACTCCTTGCCTTTTCGTTTTTATTTATATAAGCTGCACAAGCCCCTAAAAATTACGGCTTGCGCCGCGGCACGCATAAAAAGATATAACCCCTGTTAATAAAAAGAGCTACCAACGGCTTTGATCCGTTGGTAGCTTTTGCTTTTATAGATTTTGCAGGAAGGAACGGTCAGCTTTATTCCGTTTCTACCACAACGCTTACCTCGCCTGTGACAACGGGGAGAACGTTGCCCGATATCGGTGTGCCGTTAAGCTTGATAGACTTAACACGGGTGCCGCCGTTTATGTAGGTTATATTATAGGTTGCGCCGCGGAATATCTTTTTGGCGGATACTGTTTTCCACGAAGGGGGAAGGCAGGGATCTATGCGAAGCCCGTCCATTTCCGGCATTATGCCGAATACGTAGTTTACAAGCGCCTTTTCAAACCATTGACCTGCCGCAGTTCTCCAGCTTTGACCGGGAGTACCGTAGCGATAGCCCGTTTGCTTGCCGAAGTAGGAGTTACACATAACGTACGGCTCTGCCCTTCCCGCAACGATCTTGTTTCTGAAGGGGAGTATACACTCTATATCGTGCTCAACGCGGTCTGCACGCTTTAACATACATTCTGCGGCTATCTTCCACGCCATTGTATGCAGATATACGCCGCCGTTTTCGTGAATACCCGCATGCTTTGAGGTTACCGCGCCGATGTTATGATCGTACTTTGTATACGGCGGTATCGATATTACGGTGCCGAGAGGATCGGAAAGATACTTTTCTGCGGCATCCATTGCAAGAACGTCTCTGCCAAGCTCGGTGAAGCCTGCAAATACCGACCATATCTGCGGAATGAGGAACATTTTGCCCTCCTCACAGCTTGAAGAGCCTATGAGTCTACCGTTATCATCGATGGCATCTATATAATATTCGCCGTCCCAGCCGTGCTGCTCGATTATCGCCTTCATCTCACCGTATCTTTCACGTGCTATGCGCGCATCCTCGGTCTTGCCGTATATATCGGCGATCTCGGCAAACATTTTTGCCGCGCGGCACCAAGCGATCGAAAGCCACACAGATACGCCCTTGCCCTGCAGTCCGGCACGATCCATACAGTCATTCCAGTCTCCACCCCAGATGCGGATAAATCCGTCAATACCGCGGAAATTATAGAGGAACTCAACGGAGCGGTACAGATGCTCGTACACGGTGCCCTCCGTTTTATCGTTGTAGCTTACTACGGTATCAAGAATACTCTTATCGCCAAGCTCCTTAAGTATCGAATAGGCGGTAAACGTGAGCCACACCGTATTATCCGAGAAGTTGTTTGGTCTTATCTGCCCGTCTATAAACGTGCGCGACATGTAGCCGTTTGAATCCTGATAGCTAAGTATGCGCAAGAAGCGCTGAAGCGCAAGCTCGGGATTTATATTTGCAAGGCAATCGGTATCGCTGGTAAGATCCCTCATACCGTTATGGCGCACTCTTGCCCACCTTGATCCAAGGTAGGTTTGATGCTTAAGCCAATCGAACATATTATTAAGCATAGGATCGGGAGTAGTAACACTAATACCGCACTCGTCTGCCGCTATTCTTTCAAAAACAGCTGCTGCTGCGCTCTCAAATGCCGCACCGTCCTTATACCTTGCGTGCAGCTCCCTTGCTTCCTCAAGAGAGTATGCAACGCCTACAACGTATACTACGGTGCACTCCTCGCCCGCGTCAAGCGTTATAGCCTTAACCATACCGTA
>JAZRLU010000228.1:0-3546 GCA_045647045.1 Eubacteriales bacterium | reverse complement strand
GGGTACTATACCGTAAACCGCACCCTCGGGCGTTTGCTCCGCTCTTACGTCACCAAGCCACTTCTTAAAGAAACGCTCAACGTCAAAGTTTATGGCAGCAGTACGGCAAAATACCTGCGCATCTCCCGTCCAGCCAAGTCTTTCATCTCTTTGCGGGCAGTCTGTGGGGATATCAAGATAATTGCTCTTCTGTCCCCAGATTATATTGTGATAAAGCTGATTTATAAGCTCGTTACCGCAAGAGAAATCACCCGTGCGGCGTATGTCGGAGTTTACTGCTATCGCAACAAAGGAATCAGCATCAACGGTCTCGAAAGGATATTCGTCAAGTCTTATGTAACGGAAGCCCTGGAAGGAGTACGTGGGCTTAAACACCTCACTCTCTCCGCTGAGCACGTAGGTTATTTTATTTGCTGCCTTGCGTAAGTTTGCAGTATAGAAGTTGCCGTCCT
This sequence comes from Eubacteriales bacterium, assembly GCA_045647045.1. Taxonomy (GTDB): domain Bacteria; phylum Bacillota; class Clostridia; order Oscillospirales; family CAG-272; genus UBA1740. Next base: position 3,094 of record JAZRLU010000228.1, on the reverse strand, counting down.
TATCAAGAACCTCAGCGTGGCTGATAACTATGCGGTCACCGCGGTTGCCCTTAACGGTAACCTGTACGTATCCCGTCATATTCTGTCCGAAATCTATAACGCGCTCACCCTTAGGTGTAATTATGATCTCAACGGGGGTGAGCTTTTCCTGCTCGGTAATATCCTCACCAACCTGCGGTATAAGCTTTGTTTTAACGTTTGATATAACGGCGTTACCGATAAGCTCTATGGGGGCTGTACGGTCAACGGTCTCTCCGTGATAGATCTCGGAGAAGGTAACCTCGGAGGTGTATACCTCAAAGCTCTCATCCGTGCCGATAACCTCGCGCCTTCCGTCGGTATATCTTATATCTATAAATGCTATAACAGATGCATAGTCGGCGAAGAAATGATTGCTGTTTCCGTAGCCTATACATCCAACTGCCCAGCCTTGACCTAAGCCAAGTGCAAGCTCGGTTTGCTCTGTAAGCATATCGGTTACGTCGTATTTTTGATACTGCACGCGTGTCGCGTAGCTGGTCCAGCCGGGTGTAAGCACCTTATTGCCAACTCTTTTTCCGTTGATATACGCAGCGTATATTCCCATGGCAGAGGCGTAAAGCGTAGCGCTTTTCACTTCTTTGCTAACAGAAAACGTACGTTTGAAGGTGCACGTTGCTGTTCCAACATCCTTCGGCGATGTTATCCATTTTGCTTCAAATTTCATATAAAATTTCTCCTTCAAAAGAAAATAAGGTTTATCTTGACTTAAGTGTAACAGATATGATATAATAAATCAACCGATATATTTTCCAAAAAAGGGGGCATTTTTATACATAATACTAAATCAGCATTCAGGTGGACGAAAATAATGCCCGAAATTGACCGTGCCGGATTTTTTATTCAGCATAATTCCGCCCTTACAAACGTATCCGTGCACGATCACTCATTCCTTGAGCTATCGTATTTTGTAAACGGCAAAGCAGAGCACACGCTGGACGGTAAAACGGATATCCTTGTGCCGGGAGACTATCTTTTGGTCGATTACGGAAGCATGCATAGCTATCGCGCGCTTGAGGGTGGCACGTTTGAAAATATAGACTGTCTGTTTTTGCCCACGTTTATAGATCCCGCACTTGGGCGCGGAGACGGAATATCAGACGTTCTTACGCATTATCTTTTAAACTTCAATATGCAGGTGCTTAACGATGATCCTACGCATATGGTCTTTCACGATTCCGATGGAAGCGTGTATAGGCTGATAGAAAGCATTCGCAACGAAAACAGCCGTAAGCTCCCCGGATATACCGAGCTTATCCGATGCTATCTTGTAGAGATACTCGTGCGTACCGTACGCGGCATAGAGGGCGCGCGTATAACTGGTGACGGAGACGTTATATGCACGTTCGTTACGTCCTATATAAGGGATAATTACGCATCCAACGTAAGCCTTTCGTATTTTTCCGAAAAGCTGAATTACAGCCTGCCTTATATAAGCAAGGTCTTTAAGGAGCGTATGGGTATGACGTATCTTGCTTATCTGCAAAAATACCGTATCACGCGCGCCTGCCGCCTTTTCAGTACAACCGAGCTTTCGGTTGTCGAGGTAGCAGAGAGTGTTGGGTATACGGATGCAAAGCATTTTTCGGCACTATTTTGCCGCATTGTCGGCGTATCTCCGGCAAAATTCAGAAAAACAGTAAGGGGAAGATAACCATGCAAGCACAGATATACGATAAGAATTTTATTTCTAAGGAAGCGGTTATTGAAAATGAGATCGAATGGTATGACGTATCACCGCGCCTTTTTGATATTTACGGATTTTTAGCATCGGATAAGAGTATACTTTCACGCCGCCTGCCTTTGGATATAGCCGAGGCAACAAGCAAGGGCGTTTTGGGTCACCACGCGCACGCCGCAGGGGGACGTGTAAGATTTTCTACCGATTCACCCTTTATTGCACTTAAGGTCGTTTATGAATCTATAAGCGTGCCTACGGTGTGCACCGCGATCCTTTGCTACGGCTTTGATCTTAACGTTTTATGTGATGACGGTCAAGAAAGATTTATAGCCGCCTTCCGCCCCACCGCGGCAGATGCGGTCGTTGGTACTCCCGTAACCTACCGCAAGAGTGTCAATACAGACGGAGCTAACCGTTACTATACCTTGAATTTCCCGCATTTTGCATCCGTTGCAAGCCTTAAGATCGGTCTTGCCGTTGGCAGCAGCCTCGTCAGGGGAATGGCATATAAAAACAGCTCCCCGATCGTATTTTACGGCTCGTCTATAACACACGGTGCTGCCGCAGGTAAGCCCGGAAATACGTATGAGAACCTTATTTCGCAAAAATACAACCTTGATTACGTAAACCTCGGCTTTTCCGGCAATGCAAGGGCAGAGGACGTTATAGTTGATTATATGGCAGGCATAGATATGTGTATGTTCGTATCCGATTACGATCACAATGCGCCAAACGTAGATCATCTTAACAAAACACACTTCTCCATGTATGAGAAGATAAGGGCAAAGAACCCCACGATCCCCTATATTATGATATCAAGACCCGATTTCTATCCTAATATAGAAGATTCAAAGCGCCGAAGAGAGGTAGTGCGTGCAAGCTATGAGCGCGCCTTGGAGCTTGGAGACAGGAACGTGTATTACGTGGACGGAGAGCATCTTTTTGACGGTGAGTTTTACGAGTCGTGCACCAATGATGCCGTACATCCGAATGATATAGGATTTTTACGTATGGCAGATAAGATCGGTGCGGTAATAGTTAATGCACTTTACGGGGAGGCGGTAGAATGATACATTCACTTTTTATAATAGGTCAGTCCAATATGGCAGGCAGAGGCCGCCCCGAGGACGTAAAGCCTATAAGCAATGCAGATGAGAGGATTAAAATATTAAGAATGGGCAGATGGCAGAATATATACCGCCCCGTTAATGCCGATCGCCAATTTTCGGGCATATGTCTTGCAGAAACCTTTGCACGCTCCTATGCCGATGATAAAAATGTTACCGTAGGCATCATACCGTGTGCAGACGGCGGCACCTCGTTAAATCAGTGGGCAGAGGGCGGATTGCTTTACGATCACGCCGTATACATGAC
>JAZRLU010000227.1:0-1203 GCA_045647045.1 Eubacteriales bacterium | reverse complement strand
GCGTGCAGCTCTCACTTTGTATACCTTACGGCTACGAAGAAAGCTTTAATTTGCTCTAAACCAATGAAAGATGAATTCTCGTGCTCCGCACTCCATGAATTGACGGCAAGCCGTCATGAATTGAAACTACGTTTCATGAATTCTCGCGCTACGCGCTCCATTGGATGAATTGCAACCACTTATGCGCGCACGCAATTCATGCCGAAGGCAATCCATGAACCTTTGGTTCAATTCATGCAACTGTTAAGTTGCAATTCATTGCGCCCTATGGGCGCTTTTATCCTCCGAGGTAGGCGCGCTTTACGGATTCATCCGAAAGGAGCTCTGTGCCCGAGCCGGACATTGTGATACATCCGAGGTCGAGAACGTAGGCGCGGTTGGAGATCGAGAGCGCTTTTTTTGCGTTCTGCTCAACAAGCAGAACGGTGGTGCCTGCGGCATTTACGGTTTTTATCATATCAAAGATGATATTTACGTACAGGGGGGAAAGTCCCATACTCGGCTCGTCCAAAAGGAGAAGCTTGGGGCTTGACATAAGCGCACGGGACATAGCAAGCATCTGCTGCTCGCCGCCCGAGAGCGTACCCGCGATCTGCTTTGCGCGCTCCTTAAGGATCGGGAAATGGCTGTACATTTCCTCAAGCTTGCGGTTAAACTCCGCTTTATCGCGCTTTATGAAATATCCCATCTGCAGATTTTCATAAACGGTAAGCTCTTGGAATATGCGCCTTCCCTCCGGCACCTGCGCCATACCGAGGTTTACAAGCTTATGTGCAAGAGTGCCCGTTACGTTTGCACCGTCAAAGGTAACGGTGCCTGCAGCCTTGGGGATTATGCCGCCAAGCGCGTGCATTATGGTGGTTTTACCTGCGCCGTTTGTGCCGATAAGCGAAACTATCTCGCCCTTGCCAACCTCAAAGGACACGCCCTTTACAGCCTTTATAAGCCCGTAGTTTACCTCAAGATCCTTTACTTCAAGAATTAAATTATCTGCCATCAGTCATCTCCTAAATACGCCTTGATTACCTCGGGATTGTTAAGCACGTCTGCCACCGCGCCCTCGGCAAGCGTTTGACCGAAGTTAAGCACGGTTACCCTATCGCATATTCCCGAAACGAGCGACATATCGTGCTCTATAAGGAGTATCGTCATATCAAATTTATCGCGCACAAATCTTATGGTGTCCATAAGCTCTGCGGTTTC
>JAZRLU010000226.1:0-7508 GCA_045647045.1 Eubacteriales bacterium | reverse complement strand
TGAGCTTTGTTTCAAAAAGTTTATTCGGTTTTCAATGAGCATTTGAAAATGCTTGCAATCTCGAGGCAGCAATGCCTTGATTTATATACTCACTTCGGTGAGAGCTTGATTTTTCGGGTTTCGCAAAAGCGAAGCCTTTTTTGTTTTTAAATCGCATATGTATTGAAAAGCTTGATAGGTCGCAGATGTAATTGCGATAACGTCAAAGGCGTATGATACGTATAAATCGTCTAAAATCGTAAAGCGCACCGTAACGATCAGCGCATGCGGAGGGCAAAAATTAGATCAAACTTAAATGAAAACAAAACAACGGATATGCCTTGTCAACTTCCCACGTGTGGAAGTAAGGCATATCCGTTGTTTTTATTTAATTGCTATAGATTATTCGCGTGAACCGTTGTATTTGTCAAGACAGTTGCGATCTATCGCATTAATAAATCCTGTCATATTATAAACGGTGTAGTCCCATATACGGTCTCCGGGGAGAATCTCGCGCATGCTGCCGTCACTTTCCGCAAATATCTTTTTGGGCAGCGGAGATATGATAATGAATTTGCGTCCTTTTCCGCGGATACCGTATTCTATATGATGATTGATCGTAAAATGATGGTTCTTCGTACCTATTCTATGCCGGAAGTAAGCATCGGTATCCGATATAAAGGATAGCCACGTGCCGCGGTGAAGCGTGGAAACAAAGGCACAGCTATATTCCGTGCCGTCCTTGGCGATGGTAAAGTTAGCTCCTATTGAGGGGCGAACAAACGATCTGTACGGATGCGATATATCGGATAAGGTGTACCCCGTCTCCTTACATATATTCTTAAGCTGCTTTATAAATTTGCGCCGTTTTCTTATTCCGTTCAAGAGGGGGAAAACGTAAATTATAAGAATTATAAGAACTATCGCCGCAACCGTTCCGATTATGCTGAGGGTATCAAAAAGAGTGAAAATTATATTGAATACGGAAATAATAGCTCCTAAAAGTAACGGCGAATAAGGATAAACAATAGGGTAAGCAAGAGTTATCAACAGCGCTTGCCATATAAAGGATGATAACTTTTCCACCTTTTCGGTGTCCTGCCGTTTTTCAAGCACTACCCAGTATCTGTGCACCTCATAGCGTGTGAAAAAGCCTATAATAAACAGCACGGGTACCAGTATAACGGTAGATAACACGTTGCAAAGGGTTGTTCCTGCCGATCCTTCACCAAGTATAATGCCGCCGATATCGGGGTAAGCGCCAAGCAATGCCGCAACCGCAAAAAGCGGCATCGCCACCGCGTTCTGTATCCAAAATGTTTTGGAGCGGAGCATTCCAACAAAGTCTTTACCAATACTCGGGGCAGACGCATTTTCTTCAACGTATTCGATACGTGCGCCGCGGTCAAACATATACACAAGCCTTAATACAGAGTTGTATATGAAAAGCCCTGCGGTGATAACGGTAAGATGTATTGCCCAGTTGGGAAAATCTCGGAATAATGAATCCTTTGTAGCGGATGCCATATATACAATAAGCATCGTTGCCGATTTTACGGCAAGCGTCCAAAGAAATATAACAAATCCGTGTATTGCAGGCACGTAAAGCCGTGAAGAGCTGTTCATTGCCGATCTCCTTTCACACTTGGTATACACAGTATAGCATAAGCGCCTTCTGTTGTCAAGAAAATGGCGCAAAGTACAAAAAAACGCTATTGTGCTTGCATGCTTTTTTGTATTGATATGTTCTTTGTGATATTGTAAAATATATACGTAAAAAATTATAAGGAGAACTGATATGGTTAAGGCAGAAGAAAAACGCATATTGATCGACACATATCCCGAAGCACAGCGTGAGGATCTACCGATGTTCGCAGAAAACCGCGTGCATCAGCGTACCTCAGGTAATCCCTATCCCAACAAGGTTGTTCTTGAAGCACAGCGCGACGTGCGCGAGCCCCGCGAGTACACCCTTCTTACTCTTGAAAACGATTATATTGAAATAGGCATACTCCCCGAGCTTGGCGGCAAGATATGGTATGCAAACGATAAGAAGAACGGCTACGGCTTCTTCTACAAAAACAACGTGGTAAAGCCCGCTCTTATAGGCGTGCTTGGCTCTTGGACCTCCGGCGGTCTTGAGTTCAACTGGCCCTTCCACCACAGAGCATCTACCTTTATGCCCGTTGATTACTACATAGAAAACGGCGAGGACTATGCTACCGTTTGGGTTTCCGAGCACGATCCGATCAACCGTATGAAGGGTATGATAGGTATATCCCTTAAGGACGGCGAGTGTATTTTTGAAACCAAGGTAAAGCTTGATAATACCACTCCCATGCGCCATTCCTTCCTCTTCTGGGAGAATGCCGCAGTGCCCGTGGACGAGAGCTATGAGATATTCTTCCCCGAGGACGTAAACTACGTACGCTTCCACTATAAGCGCTCGGTAACAACCTATCCTATTGCCAACAACGATCGCTTTGGCGCCTTCAACGGTATATATTACGACGGTGACACCGATATATCCAAGCATAAGAGCACAAGAGATGCAACCTCTTACTTCAGTGCGGAGACCAAGTACGATTACTTCGGCGGATATAATAACAATAAGAACGCAGGCGTAGTTCATATAGCAGATCACCACATCTCCCCCGGTAAGAAGATGTTTACGTGGGCATATAACCAGCTCTCCAAGACCTGGGAGCGTGCGCTTACCGATACAGACGGACAGTATGCAGAGCTTATGGCAGGCTGCTATTCGGATAACCAGCCCGACCTTACCTGGCTTCAGCCCTATGAAACCAAGGTGTTCTCGCAGAGATGGTTCCCGATCCACGATAACGGCATTCCTACCTTTGCAAACGAAAATGCGGCTCTTTATATCGACGATAACGGCAGAATAGCACTTCAGGCTACAAGACCTCTTAACGGTGCTACCGTAACAGTTTCTTGCGGTGATAAGACGGTTGCACAGTTTACCGCCGATATCCCCTGCTACGATATTACCGAGCTTGCAAATGCAAATGCTGCGGTAGGCCTTAGGGTAACCGTTAAGGTTGGCTGCGAGACGGTTGTTGATTACACCGTATGCGAGAAGGCAGAGCGCGAGATTCCCGAGCCTCGCCGCGAGCTTCCTTACTTCAAGGAGGTTAAGACCGCAGAGGAGCTTTATCTTGAAGGTCTGCACGTTGAGCAGTACCGCTCTCCCGAATATTCCGCAGAGCAGTGCTACCTTGAAGCACTTGACCGTGATCCCGAGTTTGCACCCGCGCTTGTTGCGCTTGCAGAGCTTTACCTTAAGAATAATAACGCAAGCCTTGCGCTTGAATATGCAAGTGCGGCAGAGCGCTCTCTTTCCCGCTTCAACATCCGTCACGAAAGCGGTAAGGCATACTACCTTAAGGGCCTTGCGCTTATGTCACTTGGCAAAATAGACGAGGGCTACGATTATCTGTTCAAGGCATCCTGGTGCTACGATTATAAGAGTGCCGCTATGCTCTCCATAGGTCTTGTTGATATCCGCCGCGGAGCATACGCAAGAGCTGAGGAGCATCTTGCCGAGTCTCTTCTCGGCAACGGCAGATCCGTTGTTGCCGCAGCCTTCCTCGGCTATGCCGTGTATCTTGGAGGTGACAAGGAAAGAGCGCTTGATATATGGGCACGTGCAAACGATGCAGATAAGGTAAACCTTTACTCCCGCGCTCTTATGGCTATAGCTACCGATAATTACGATGAGTTCATTTCCTTTGTACATACCGATATCAATCAGGTTGCGCTTGATATTTGCGAATACCTTGTTGAGGCAGGTCTTAAGGCAGAGGCGGCATCTCTCCTTCGCGCTATCAAGGCTCACACCTCTCTTGTTGCAATGACCGAGTACCTTCTTGCTTACCTTGAAGGCACACGTGCAGAGTATGCCGAGATCGGTATTGCATTCCCCTCAAGAATGCTTGAAAAGCACGTTCTGGAGTCCTATCTCGCATCCTATCCCGACGATACCTATGCAAGATATCTTTACGCTTGCCTTCTTTACGGTAAGGGTAATTATGAGTGCGGTATCGCAGAGTTTGAGGCTATCGTTGCAAAAGAAGATAACTACAGAGCGCTTCGTAACCTTTCTATGGGCTATTACTCTCACAGAAACAACAAGCAGAAGGCGCTTGAGCTTATGATGCGTGCTACAGAGCTTGCCCCCGCAAGTGAAAAGCAGATAACCTTTGAGTGTGCACACCTTTGCGCAAAGCTCGGTGTATGCCCCGATAAGATCGCAGAGTTCATCCTCTCCCGCGGTGCAGACAGAGACGATATTACAGTAGAGCTTGCAAGAGCGTATAACCACGCAGGAAAGCCCAAGGAGGCGCTTGATCTTCTTCTTTCCCGCAAGTTCGTTGCCTGCGAGGGTGGAGAGCACTATATTGCAGATGAGTATATGTATGCTCATTACCTTCTCGGTAAGGAGGCTTATCTTAACGGTAAGTACGAGGAAGCAAGCAAGATCTTCAAGAACGCGCAGACTATTCCCGATTCTCTCGGCTCCGGCTTGTGGAATGACGTAAAGCGCACACCCTACAGATACTTTGAGGCAAGATGCTATGAAAAGCTCGGTAGACGTGATGAGGCAGAGGCGCTGTACAGATACTTCGGTAAATTCAATCTTGATTTCTTTACCGATATGTACCTTTACACCTTCCTTTACTATTCCGCACGTGCTCTTGAAGCACTTGGCAAGCGTGATGAGGCAGAGAAGCTTGTGCGCGCAAGATACGATGCTTGGTCCCGCGCAGCAGGAGAGCAAACGCTCGGCTACTTCGGTACAACACCCTTCTTTATGGGCTACGTTGATAACGCCCCCGATGCAAGAAAGCTTCACTATTCTTATCCTCTTTATCTCTTCGCATCCTTCCTCGGTATAGATGCAGAAGAGTATAAGAATACCTTCCTTAGAGACGGTTACGGTCTTTATATCGAAGATTTTACCTGCTGACTCTTGAAAAAAGAATAATGCTATGATAAAATATAGTCAGGTGCGATATTTCGTGCCTGACTGTATTATTTTTTGGGGGAGTGGATATGTTCTATATACTCATAGAGGAAAACTATTCGAATAATAACCGTTTCCTCACCTTGCTTGACGGTATAAGCTCCGTAGCAAAGAAAAAGCACGATGACGTTAGCATCTATAAAAGCGCCGATGCGCTTCCTTCAGATTGCCGTGTTGCCATAATAATATGCCAGTCTCTCAAATGGTCTACCGATAGGATAGAGGAGCTTAATGCAAGAGGAATACATCCGCTTGTTTTCGGCTTCCAGTATCTTGATACGATGTACAAGTACAGCAGCATTGCTCCCAACTACACAAAATCGGCATACAGCGTTACAAAATATATGCTCGCAGGTGATTCGGGTGCTACGGCAATTCTCGGATATAACGAGGATTCATTGCCCGATAGACTTAAGTATATAGGCATACGCTATGCGGTAAACGAGGCTTTTGGCACGTATGAGGTGTTCTGCAATCACGGGGACGTTGTAAGCTGCCTTGAGGAATTCTCTAAAAAATGCGAGGGAATATCGAATATTGTTTGCTGTAACGATAACATAGCCGTTATGGTAAGAACAAAGTACCCCGAGCTTATTAAAAACAGGCGTATGTGCTCGTGCTCCGGTATGCGTATATCCGAATTTTTTGACGATCCGTATCCGGTTTGCCGTATCGATTATCATAAAGCGGGCGTGCAGCTTGCTATGCTTTACCGCTTCCTTGTTAAGGAGGAGGTCATATATTCCACCGTAATGACGTTTGATATGGACTTTTGCGGCAGCGTGGACAATACGCATATGCCGTCTCCCATGGGGGCTGAAATGTATAGCGGCTCGGAGATCGATTTTTACGGAGACGAGAGCTTGTCGCAAATGGAGGCGCTTGACAATATGCTTTCCTCCTGCGATGAGACCGATCTTTCGCTGCTTTCCGATATTTCCGAGGGTATGACCTACGAATGCATTGCCGATAGGCATTACCTTGCGATAAATACCGTAAAATACCGCGTAAAAAAGCTGCTTGAGCTTGTGCACGTATCGTCGCGCCGCGATCTTATCGCATTGCTTGCCGCCTATGGGGTAAAGTTTAAAAAAGAAAACAAAACAGAATAAAATTTTGGCTTGAAAATAACCGCCTTTTTTAGTATAATAAAGAAAAAACTAAAAAAGGCGGTTTTTCTTATGGCAAGCAAGCTCGAAAGAAAAAAAGTAAAGATCCCAACCTATCCGATAGGTAAGGCAGAGCCCCTTCCGCTCTTCTTTGAAAAGCGCCCCTATCAGGGTGCAAGCGGCAGGCTTTATCCCATTCCCTACGTTACCAGCTTTTCCGATGAAAGAGTTGACGTTGAGTATGACGGCATAACTCTTGAAAACGATTACATCAAGGTGGAGCTTCTCCCCGAGATCGGCGGCAAAATAAACAGGGCATACGATAAGACCTCCGATTACGATTTCATATACTACAACAAGGTTATCAAGCCCGCAATGGTAGGACTTGCAGGACCTTGGGTATCCGGCGGTATTGAATTTAACTGGCCCCAGCATCACAGACCTACTACCTTTATGCCTACAGACGTATCCGTTGGCGAGTGCGGCGGTGAGAAGTATGCGTATATGGGAGAGATAGATTACTTCCATAACATGAAGGGTATGGTGAAGGTAAGCGTTGACGATGAGCATTCTTACGTTAAGGCACAGATCACCGTATACAACTCCACCGCAGAGCCCCATCCCTTTATGTGGTGGGCAAACCTTGCAGTAGAGGTTAACGACGATTATAAGATAGTATTCCCGCCCGACGTTGAGTTTGTAAACGACCACGATAGAAGAGCGGTGCTTGAATGGCCCGTAGCAAAGGGAACCTACCATACCGCGCGCCCCTTCAATTACGGCGAGGGCACGGATATACATTCCTTCCCCGCAGTAAAGGTTCCTTGCTCCTTCCTTATCTCCAAGGGCCAGTGTGAGAGCGAGTTCGTAAGCGGTTACGATGCAGGCAGAGAGTGCGGCGTTGTTACCGTTGCAAACCATCATATCGCGCCCGGTAAAAAGCTTTGGACGTGGGGAGACAGCAGCTTCGGTGCAAAGTGGTGCGCAAATCTTACCGATGACGGATCAAGATACGTTGAGCTTATGACCGGATGCTATACCGATAACCAGCCCGACTTTACATGGATCGCGCCCTATGAAACAAAGACCTTTGAGCAGTATTGGTATCCCGTAAAGAATATCGGTGAGGCAAAGTGCGCCGATAAGGAAATGGCTATCAATATTGAAAGGCGTGATGGCGGCGTATTCGTTGGCGTTTACTCCACATCAAGAAGAGAAAACTGCCTCGTTACCGTAAGTGACGATAACGGCATCGTATTTGAAAAGAACGTAGCGGAGATATCCCCCCGTGTTACGTATACCGAGCTTGTTGAGTGTGAGATCAGCGGCCGCGCAGAGCTTACCGTTACCTCCGCTGACGGTGAGAAGATCATTTC
>JAZRLU010000225.1:0-8445 GCA_045647045.1 Eubacteriales bacterium | reverse complement strand
CTCGTTCAGCACGATATGGATACCTCCGCAATAGGTGATCCCAAGGGGCTTATCTCCGGCATCAATAAGATCTACTTTGAAACCGATTCCCGCGCCGCGGTGCTTGCTTCAAATCTTGCGGCAGACCTCGGTATAAAAACCGCCTCCGGCACGGTTGCTTCGGGAGATATTTTCGTTTCCTCATCCGAGCTTAAGGCGCGTATAGCTTCCGATTTCGGCGCCTCCGCTTGCGAAATGGAGGGTGCGGCTGTGGCACACGTTTGCTATGTAAATGCCACCCCGTGCTTGGTAATTCGTGCGATTTCCGACTCTGCGGACGAGGAAAGCTCGATGTCCTATCAGGATTTCCTTCCCCTCGCGGCAGAAAACAGCGCACGCCTTACCCTCGCACTTGTAGAAACGTATTGATCCGCTGCAGGGCAATTGAAGCCTATGCTTAGCGGCTTGCTCACACAGTGAAAATTTCATAAACAGAAAAAAGACCGCTTCGGCTGCATTGGTGTGCCGTTGCGGTCTCTTTTCTATTTGTAATGGAAGGGCGTGCGTATTTTTTGCTCCCTTTTTGTGATTTACGCTGCAGCGGAGCTTTTATTCCTCGGCATCAAGCCAGAATTCTTCAAGCTTTTCCTTAAGCACTCTTGCATCGGGCAGAAATTTCATGCCGTGCCAAAGCTGGGGCACGATCTTTTTGTAAAGCGGATCGTTAAATCTGTCGTCCACAAGCACGATAACGCCGCGGTCGGTCTCCGAGCGAATAACGCGCCCTGCCGCCTGCAAAACGCGGTTCATACCGGGGTAAAGATAGGCGTATTCGGTGCCCGAATCAAGCCTGTCCTGATAGTACGCCGCAATAGCCTCACGCTCAAAGGAAAGCGCAGGCATACCGATGCCTACAACAACTGCGCCGATAAGCTTGTCGCCTATAAGGTCAACACCCTCGGCAAACACGCCGCCCATTACGCAAAACGCGGCAAGATATTTGCCGTCCGCGCGTGAAAATTCGGCAAGGAACTCATCGCGCTCCGCGGCGCTCATAGAGGGCTTTTGTATTATAGAGCGTATCTTGGGATATTTTTTCGAGAAATGAGCGTACAGCGCCTCTGCATAAGCAAACGAGGGCGCAAATATCATATAATTTCCGCGCTTTGCAGATAGCGTTGCCGCAATAACGCTTGACACCGCGCTAAGCGATTTTTCACGCTCGGAGGTGCGCGTTGTTATGTTATTCATAATGGCAACGAAAAGCTGATCGCGGTCAAAGGGAGAGTCTACCGTAAGCATCTCGGACGATCTGTCACCGCCAAGCACAGATCTGTAGTATGCAAGCGGTGTCAGGGTAGCGGAGAAGAGAACAGAGCCCGAGCCAAGCGCAAGGCGCGAGGCTATGGTGCTACCCGTGTCAAGACAAAAGATCTTTGCGGTAAAATCGTCACCGTCACGGAAGAGGAAAAGCTCATACCCGTCGTCAAACCTCGCCGTCGCAGCTGCAAACCTTTTGACCTTGTAAAGATAATCGCGTATTGCCGTCATACGCATATCGCGCTCATCGTCACGCGCGCCGAACGTGCCGTAAAGCTCGTTTTCGGCAACCGCCTCCAGCGCGGGGAAAATATCGTAAAAATCACTCGGAAGATCGCGCGTATGGTACGCCCCGTGTATCACTCCGTCCTTGTCCTTGCGGCATTCATCGCGCAAAAGGGGCTCTACCGTGTTAAGGAAAAGCTCTGCCGCGCCCCGTGCCGCCTCGCCAAGCGCAGCCCCCGAGGGTAAAAGCTCACGGAGCATACCGCCCCCGATATCGGAAAGCTTTATTTCGGCGGAATACATCTCTCTTGCACGCTCGGCAAGGTTGTGCGCCTCGTCGATAAGAAAGGCGTACCTGCCGCCACGTGTAAAGAAACGGCGTATATAAACGTTGGGATCGAACAAATAATTGAAGTCGCAAATTACCACGTCGCAAAGCTCGGAATAGGTAAGCGAAAGCTCGTAGGGGCAAACCGTGTATTCATCTGCCACGCGCCTTACCTCTGCATCCGTAACAACGGGGATACAGAGATCGGCAAGTGCAAGCATTGCCTCGGTAATGCGGTTTTTGCTATGCGTGGGGCAAAGGCTTTTCTTCTCGCGGCAAACGCCGCCGTGCGTGCATATCTTGTCCTTTGCGGTAAGGATGATGGCGCGGATGAAAGCGCCCCCCTCGCAGGTAAGCTCAATGCATTCCTTTGCCGCCCTCGCGGTGGTTGCCTTGGGGGTAAGGTAAAACGCCTTATCGCACCGTCCGTCACCAAGTGCGCGGATAGCAGGGAAGAGCGCGGATACCGTCTTACCCGTTCCCGTGGGTGCTTCTGCGAAAAGCTCGCCGCCGCGCGATAGCGTGCGGTACGCCGCACGGATAAATTCACCCTGCCCGGCTCTTACGTGCCCGTATGGGAACTTCACCGCCTTCATAGAAGGCAGCCTCTTTGTTACTCGCTCTATCTCGATTCGTCCTGTCTTTGCGATAGCCTCTGTGCATTTTGCAAAAAATCTCTCTGCCGCATCACGCGTTATACGTTCCTCCGCGCTTATGACCTCGCCGCTTGCATCAATATGCTTTTCGGTAACAAACGTAACCGCATCGCCGCCGTGTGCGCCCATAATAAGCGCCGCAAGCAAAAATGCCTCCGCGCGGCAAAGCTCCTCGGCACTCTTTCGCTTTGCCTCCGCCGCCGTGGTAAACGAGAATGCAAGGCGGTATTTGCCGTCCTGATCGCACACCGCCTTACCGTGAACGGTAAGAGAAATGCCCTCCGCCTCGGCGCAGCGCTCCAGCGCCTCGCCCGTGCCAAGCGAAAGCGGGCTGTGCATATTTTCATCATCGTAGGGCTGATGCACAGAGGCGCCCCTGCGGCTTACCTCTGCCGCTTCGGTCACGTCGATATATACGGTGTTTTTTTCGTTGTCGTACCTCATATGCACTCCTCCCTTTTTTCTATCATTCTAACATAACGGCGTCTCAAAGTCAACACATAAAACGCCAATCACAGCCCGATGCGGCTTAAAGACCCGAAAACGCAAACGCCAAGCAGGACATTGGCGAAGCCCGTAGGCATTTTTCGCGTTTTGTATATTTGTCTTGATCCGATGCCCTCACGCCGTATACTTTACTGCTATTTGTGCATATACACCAAAAAAAAACATTGAAATTGTGTAAAATGAGAATTTACAATTTAGCCACAATAATGTATAATATATCCAGTGGTATTGAACGCGTGTGGATAACCGTACGTTTTCCCTCTCGCCGTTCACCCCCAAAAATCCAAAAAGGAGATAAAAAAATGAAAAATCTCGCAAAAGTTCTCACACTTCTGCTTGCATTGGCACTCATTTGCGGTACTCTCGCTATTATCGCAAGTGCAGAAGGCGGACCTGAAGCAAAGATCGGCTCCCAGGAGTACGATACTATTGCTGATGCCGTTGCTGCAGTACCTGCAGAAGGCGCAACCATCACCCTTGCAAAGGATGCAACGGTTGCAGCTGAAATTCCTCTTCAGTACAATGTAACAATCGACCTCAATGGACACACGCTTACAACTACAACCGAAGTTGCATTCAGCACTGAAGCATCCATCGCATTCAACATTATAGGCAACGGTACTGTCGTATCCAACGGCACGATCTTTAAGTCGACGTCGGCTGCAATAGAGCCCACCTTCTCTATGATAGGCTCTGCTAACACCACCGGTATTAAGATCGATTTCCTTGCTACCACAACAGGTACTCTTGTTGGTATGGCAAACGGTAACGCAACCGTTAAGAACGTTTCTATTGACGTTAAGAGCTTTGATGCTTCCGCAGGATACGCTAACCTCTTCGATACTCTCGTTACCGCAACTCCCAATGCAGCAGGCACTCTTGACTACTCTGCAAACGGTGTTGATTGGGTATTCGACGCAGTTGATACCGTAACTCCTGCTATCGCTCCCGCTTCCTCCAACTACTTCTTCGCGGATGCGGTTAACAAAGGTACTATTACCTTTAAGAATTCCTTCTTACGCGGCTCCATGAACGTTTTCGGCGTTGGACTTGCAAAGGCAGATAACGTTACCGATAACGTTCTCGTTGTAGAGAATTCTATCGTTATCATCGACGGTTATGCTCCCGCAATGAGACCTTGTCTTGTTAACGGATATCCCGAAACTCTTGATGAGAATCTTTACGGAACCTACGGTAACGTATACATTAAGGATTCTTACATGGCAACTCGTGTACGTACCTTCACCGGTACTAAGGGTTGTCTTGGTACGTCTACCGTTATCGTTGATAACTCCGAGATCGTTGTAAACGGTAACCTTGGTAAGGATACTAACCATCAGCTTTCACGTGGATTTGCTGTTGAATTCATCAACGGCTCCAAGTGGGGAACTATCGTAAACGGCGGAGTACATTCTTGGGATGCTTCCACTTTCGGCGCAGTATCCCTTGAGCTTGGTACCAGAACCTCCAAGCCCTCCAAGATCGATGCTAAGGTAACCATTCCCGAGGGCGCAGCTTGGGTTTATGATCCGGCTGGTAACCCCGATTATCCTTACGTTCTTGCTGCAGGCGCAGTTGAGGGCGCAGTTCCCGCTCCCGATTACGTTATCTTCTCTAACCTCGAGGACGTTAGAGCAAAGACTAACACCAAGTGGGGTGAGGACACCGTTACCGTAGGCAAAAATATCGTTGCCAGAAACAATGCATCCGAGGATCTCAACCAGGGTACTTGGGCTAAGATTCAGTGGGACGTTAAGAAGGGTACCGCTTACATCGTTACCGGTTCTGACGGTAACCGTTACGTAGAGTACGTTGTTGACACCAAGCAGGATTCCGACCCGTACTTCATCCCCGGCGGCGGTCTCCAGGGCGGTCAGGCAGACGCACAGACCTTCGTAAGTGATGCAGTTTCCGGTCAGGTTCGCCGTAAGGTAATCG
This sequence comes from Eubacteriales bacterium, assembly GCA_045647045.1. Taxonomy (GTDB): domain Bacteria; phylum Bacillota; class Clostridia; order Oscillospirales; family CAG-272; genus UBA1740. The sequence continues at coordinate 3,492 of JAZRLU010000225.1, read as the reverse complement.
TTGCCTCTGCAGATTTTGCAACCAACGGTAACGGCTACCCCGATATGAACTTCTCTGCAATGGCAAGATACGGCACGTCCGGCTCCGGCAACAACTCCTCTAAGTCTCTTAACATTCAGATCACCGATAAGGGTAAGACCATAAAGAACACCCTTTATGATGCAAGAGAAGTACACCTTAATCCCGAAGGTCAGTGGAATAACGTTACCATGGTAGCTTATTCCGATCCCGGTTACGTAGGTTATAATAATTTCGGCGGTATTTGCTACGTATACGTTAACGGCGAGTACGTTGGTAATACCTACTTCTACAACATCAATTCCACTTATGCAGATTGGCAGCAGAACTACTTCCAGGGTATCCGCTTCAATATTGCTAAGCAGGATGCAAATAACACCGTTCTTCAGCTTGACAATATGACTCTCCGTGCATACAACGAGTATGCAGGCGCTACCGAGCGCGATTCTTCCGCTCTTGGCGCACAGGACGGCGTACATACCCCCGAGATCTACGTTGCTAAGTATGGCGTAAGATACGTAACCGCTCCCTTCAGCGTAGCAGGCGTTCCTTACTCCGATATCAACGAGGCTATCAAGGCTGCAGCAGCTTCCGGCTCCGTTGTAGAGCTCAACTGTGACGTAAATACTCCTACCGTAGTAACCGAGGACGGTACCGTAGTTACCAACGGTTACAAGCTTAACCTTTCCGAGGATTCCAACGCGGCTAAGGTTGAGACCGATGCAAACGGCAATGCAATCTCCTACGAGTTCAAGGAACTCTACAATGCATACTACCTCAACTTCTACTGGCTCATCGAGGGCAGAGAGATCAACTCCGAGGATGACGGGGACTACACCATCACTCCCGTTAACGTAGGCCGTACTCCTAAGGCTCCTTACACCTTCGCAGCCGTTCCCAACTGGGAGAACGGTACTGTTGACGTTCAGGTTGGCTGGTCTCGTGACTTCTCCGATGAGGCTTGGGACTTTGTTCCCGTAACTCTTGGCGAGGCAGGCACAGACGGATATGAGTTCGCTATCATGAACCCCGTATTCGAAACACGTGCGATGACCTCTTACGTAAAGAATGCAGAGGGCTACGTTTCCTACCAGACCAGTGCTGCTGAATCCTTCTCCGCATATCAGGACCTTAAGGACGGACAGACTCTTGTTCTCCTTGCGGATATGCCCGTAAAGCAGGGCACTCAGTTCGATAATGATGATGCTCAGTACACCGGCGGCGTTACCATCGACGGTGACTACACCGCAGAAGAGCTTGCTACTATGAGAGAGGCTTCTGTTAAGATCGCAGTTGACCTTAACGGCTTCAAGATGATCAACGATACTGCAGGCATCAACATCGCAAAGGTTGGTCGCAACACCACCCTTACCGTTTACTCCTCCAAGCCCGGTGCAGAGATCTTCTCCGCATTCAATTCTAAGAATAACGACGGTTACTTCTCCAACGGTCAGAGAATGTTCACCATCTACAATGGCGGTGGCGAGGACTTCAATTCTCACGATGCAGTTTATAACGGCCACATAGTTATCGGTACCTACGGCGAGTATCCCGGCTCTAACCTCACCCTTAAGGGCGGCGTTATTCTCGAGGGTCTTACCGGTGATAACTCTACCTCTATCGAGGCAGACGGCCTTACCATGATCTGCGTATCTCCCACCTCGGGCGGTTCGATCATGACCAGATATTACTCCGGTGATATCATCGTAACCAATTCTCTCGTTGTTTCTCCCAACAAGGCAGAGATCATCGATATGAAGTCTTACTACACGAGCGGCAACAAGCCCTCCGATATGGCTGATGAGACCTCCGGCAGATCCGATACAAGAATTGCTACTCCTTACGTATACTTCGAGAACTGCATTCTTATCAACACTGCAGCTGAAAACAGCGCTATCATTGGCAACAACGGTGACGGTCTTGGCGTATGTCTTGTATTCAAGAACGTATACACCACAGGTAGACTCAATCCCTCTAACATCTCCTCTTACAGAGTAAGAGCATATGAGAACGTTGCTTCTACCAACTTCGCACTTGCTGATTTTAACCTCATTAACTCCGATATCACTATCGCAAACTACAACAAGCCCTTCACTCTTAACGAGTTCGGCATCAAGAATACCGATGCTAACATCCTTAAGGTTGATATGCACGTTGTAGATAAGACCACCGGTGCTATCTCCACCGCTCCTTACTATATCGTAACCGCAGGCAACGAGTCTCTCGTTACCGAGGAAGGTGCAGTCGTTCGTGTTATCGGCAACCTTAATAAGGGTACCGCTCTTAAGACCGACGTTGTAACCGTAACCTACGCAGGCCTTACTGCAGATGCAGAGCCCGCAGCAGTTGTTAACTACCTCAAGGGTGCTCCCTACAGCGTAGATGACGTTGTTCCCGCAGACGTAGTTCTTGGCGCAACCAAGCTCGTATTTGACGGCACCTGGAGCGCAGCTCCCGAGTTCGTTACCGAGAACGTAACCCTTACTCCCGGCGTAACCGTTAAGGCTAACATCGAGGGCGTTCTTGCTAACCTTTCTATCTACTCCGATTTCAACGTAAATCTCTTCGTTCCCATCGCATACAAGGATGCTATCACCTCTATCGCAGTTGGTGAGACTGTTCTTGCAACCGCAGAGGTTGATATGGACGGAGACGGCGTTGCAGATTACATCAAGGTTACCTACAAGCGTGCTTGCAACGAGGCTAATACCAACGTTGTATTCACCATCACAGTAGGCGACGTTGCTTGCACCGCAACCGTTAACATTGCAGAGTATGCAAAGACCATCCTTGCAGGTGAGGCTTACACCGCAGAGGATAAGCAGCTTATGTACTACATGGCAGCTTATGCAAACGAGGCTTACAAGTACTTCGGTGACGGTACTGCAGATGAAACTCTTGCAGGTATCCTTACTACCTACGAGTCCGCAAAGGGCGAGTACGTAGCAGATGAGACCTATGCAAATGCAATCGCAGATACCAAGCTTGGTGATGCATTCGCATCCGCTACTATCGATCTTGCAAGCGCTCCCAGATTCGTTCTTACTCTTAAGGACGGCTTCGCAGGTACTGTTACCGTAACCTACGGTCCTAACACCTTCACCAAGACTGTAACCGCTACCGATGATCGCGTAATCGTAATCGACGGTATGAAGGCTTACAACTTCATCGTAACTCTCGACGTTACCGCTGAAGGCACTATCGGTGAGACTGCAGTAACCGTAGCAGGTAACTACAACCTTGATACCTTCGTTAAGTATCATGCAGACAATGCAGCTACTAACGAGGATAGCGCAAAGTGCCTCGCACTTCTCAAGGCGTTCTATGACTACGTAACCGTAGCAAACGCTTACAAGGCATAATTCAATAAAACCAATTCCCTTCGGTACTGACTATACCGATCTCGGCAGGGAAGTGACTAACCCCCGCCGACAGATACAATGACTGCAAAAAGAGCAAGAGCGGGCACTGCCT
>JAZRLU010000224.1:0-4426 GCA_045647045.1 Eubacteriales bacterium | reverse complement strand
GAATTAATAAGAACTATGTCTGCCTTGTGAGCCGCACCGGGCTTAACGGCGGAAATAACGCGTGCATCGTACTCATCAGCGGTGCAGTATATAACTCTGAGTGCAGTATCGTACTGAGAAAGAGTGTAGCTTTCTATTCTCTGCTTTACGGTATCAAGGGCGTTCTTTGTGGTGCCCTCCTCGTAAATAATGTAAAGATTAAGCTTAAGCTTCTCTCTTACGGTAGGCTTATCGTACTGATTGATATAATCGCCAATAACGTCCTCACCACAGCTTACAAGCATAAAGCAAGCCATAATAAGGCATATGATAGCTAATAATGTTCTCTTCATTATGTAATATTACCTCCGGGGTACGTATTAGTACCTAATTATTTTACTATAATAATCTCGAAAAGTCAAGATGTTTATATCCTAAAATATTTAAACAATTTTTAAATAGCAAAATTACCAACCGAACGTTAGGTATTTTGTTTAATTATACCATCAGTTGGCGAGGTAATCCTTAAGAGTTTTGGATCTCGAGGGGTGGCGGAGCTTACGAAGCGCCTTTGCCTCGATCTGTCTTATTCTCTCACGCGTGATGTTGAATTTACGTCCAACCTCTTCAAGCGTTCTCGGACGGCCGTCTTCAAGACCGAATCTGAGCTTGATAACCTGCTCTTCACGGGGAGTGAGGGTGCGGAGCACGTTGCAAAGCTGCTCGCGAAGGAGAGAGTAGGATGCGCTGTCGGAGGGTGCGGGAGACTCGCTATCCTCAACGAAATCGCCAAGATGGCTATCCTCTTCCTCACCTATGGGAGTTTCAAGGGATACGGGATCCTGCGCTATTTTGAGTATCTCGCGTACCTTATCGGCGGTCATACCGAGTCTTTCAGCGATCTCATCGGTGGTTGCCTCTCTGCCAAGCTCTTGAAGAAGCTGACGGGAGGTTCTTGAAACCTTATGGATCGTTTCAACCATATGAACGGGGATACGGATAGTTCTTGCCTGGTCTGCAATAGCTCTTGTTATTGCCTGACGGATCCACCACGTAGCATAGGTTGAGAACTTGAAGCCCTTGCTGTAGTCAAACTTCTCAACAGCCTTCATAAGTCCGAGATTTCCTTCCTGAATAAGATCAAGGAAGTACATTCCCTTACCTACGTGGCGCTTTGCGATATTAACAACAAGTCTGAGGTTTGCCTCGGTAAGCTCGTCCTTTGCATCCTTATCTCCAAGGGAGATACGCTCTGCAAGATAAGCCTCACGCTCGGGGGTAAGAAGCGGGATCTTACCGATATCCTTAAGGTACATACGCACGGGGTCATCAATTGCAAGACCCTCTTGGGAGAGTATCTTTTCCATTTTCTCGCCCGTTTCGTAGTTCTTAAGATCCTGTTCTATTTCCTTATAGTGCTCGTTATCGATATCCTCCGGCGAGGGAGCATCGGTGTCAACCTGAGAAATATCAAAGTCGATATCCTCAAGCACCTTCATAATGCCTGATTCACCAAAATCTGCTGTGTTTTTGGCATCAATGTACTCGTTTACGTCAATTTTTTCAGAGCTCATATTTTAAATCCTTTCTTTGTTCCTGTGCTTATCAATTGTTATCGTCCGATCGCAGCCTTTTAATAATATCGTTCATCTCATCGATGCTGGTGCAGGCGGTAACCGATTTTTTAAGCATAGAACTTTTGAGTGCATTTATACTTTCAAGAAGAACGTCGTCTCCGTTGTTGAGAAGGTTCATTCTCGCAAGCTTCATTTTAGTTATTCTGCCCACCTCTTCCGGCGTGAATATCTCGTTGATATCTCCGGGGGCTTCGTCATAGTAGGTTTGCGAAACGTATTCAAAAATACGCTTGTTGAGCGAGGTAAAGAAATCATCGGGCACAAGCAGCTTGCCTTCAAACACCTTTTTTCTGTGCTCGGGATAAAGCATCAGCAAGCCGAGAACGGTTTCCTCGTGGCGCGCAACCGCAGGTGCTCTTGCATAATCGGGATTAACTCTGTCCTGATATCCAAGCAGGGTTTTACGCGCATCCTCGGCGGTATCCGATCTTTGCGCTTTTACGCGCGCTTTGATCATTCGCTCAACGTCTGCCTTAACGCTGGCTTGATCAATGCTGAAATAGGTTGCCACGATATTGATGTAAATATCACGTTCTGCCTGAGAATAAATATTGGAAATTTCATTTTCAAGCAATTGAATGGCCTTTACCTTGTCTTGTGCAAGGTTGATATCAAGCTTTGAGAGGATGTTATCCATCTTATACTCAAACTCGGCTTTTGCATTATTTATAACGTCGCGCATCTTTTCTGCGCCAAAGGTTTTTATGTATTCATCGGGGTCCTTTGATCCGGGGATCACAATTACCCTTACGTCAAGACCTACCTCGCCAAGCACTCGCAGCGCCTTTTGCGCCGCCTTCTGACCGGGCTCGTCCGAGTCATAGCATATAACTACTTGCTTTGTGTAGTTGCGCATAAGGCGTGCCTGATCGGACGTAATGGCGGTACCGAGCGTTGCAATAGCATTCGTAAGCCCCGCAGAATGAAGCGCTATAACGTCCATATATCCTTCGCAAAGGATCAGCTTTTCCTGGCAGGTATGCCTTGCAAAATTCAAAGCAAATACGTTTCTTGTCTTTTTATAAACCGGAGTATCGGCGGTGTTTTTGTATTTCGGCTTGGTTTCATTATCCATAGCTCGTCCGCCAAAGCCGATCACGTTACCCGCAACGTCGATTATCGGGAACATAACGCGGTTGCGGAATGCATCGTAATACTTGCCGCTTTCCGATTTTCCGCACAGAAATGCCTCCGTAAGCTCATCGTAGGAATATCCGAGAGAGCGCATATGCTTTGAAAGCATATCAAAGCTATCCGGAGCATAACCAAGCCCAAAATGCTTGATTATCGAGGCAGAAAGTCCTCTTTTCTCCGTGAAATACGCAAGCGCATCCTTTGCTCCGGGGATGTTTGAGATAAGGCATCTGTGGAAGAAGCTTGCCGCATCCGCATTCATCTTGTACATACGGTTACGGTCAACCTTTTTCTCCTGCCTTGCATACTTATCATCGTCAACAACGGTTATTCCGGCACGCTTGGCAAGAAATTCGATAGCATCGGGATAATCCAAGTGCTCGATCTGTTTTACAAACGTAACCGCATCTCCGCCTATGCCGCAGCCAAAGCAATAAAAGCTTGACGTTTTGGGATAAACGGTAAAGGAGGGGCTTTTTTCACTGTGGAAGGGGCACAATCCCTTATAGGTATCACTTGTTCGCTTTAATGATACGTAACCCGAAATCAGTGATTCTATATCCGTACGCATCAAAATTTCATCAATTGTATCCTTTGGAATCATACTCCGCCTCCTTTTTCTTTATTCAACTATAATATACTGTGATAAATTCAAAAAACACTTTTTTCAGCTTTATTCTTTGAAATCAAATTTTTCACCGAGTTTTTCGACCGTGGCACGGCCGGAGGTCATCTCGGTAACCGAGGAAATTATTTTATCGAAGCAATCGCTTTCGCACGAAAGTGAAACCGTTACAGAATCAAGATACTCTATACCGTCTATATAGATATCGGGGGATGAGATAAGCTGTGCCAATCTGCTATGATCCTGATAGCTTAAGGTTATACGTGCGGATGTGTAAAGACTGTAACGGATCTCCTTTGCCGCATCTATGGCATCTATACACGCTTTACTGTAAGCGTGCACAAGACCGCCCGTTCCAAGCAGCACTCCGCCGAAATAACGGACAACAACAACGCAGATATCAACAAGCTCACGCTTGCGTATGATATCAAGTATCGGCATTCCCGCCGTGCCCTGCGGCTCTCTGTCGTCTGTAAAGCGCATCGTGGAGTTTTCGCGCAGAGAATAGGCATATACCCAATGCCTTGCATCAGGATACTTTTTCTTAACGGACTGTATGAAGGAAATTGCATCGGCTTCGCTGCTTGTTGGGATCGCGTAACCTATAAATATCGATTTTCGGTCCTCAAATCTTGCCTCGCCAAGCTCTTTTATAGTTTTATATGCATCCATATTGTGCTCACTTGATTATATATTTTGCGAGCATTCCCTGCTCTTCGTTACCGAGTATTGCTTTTACAAGAACGCCGCGCTCCTCGTAATCTACGGATAAAACCTCCGAGGTATTGTAAAGAGAGCTTACCACAGACTGCTCGGAATACGGTATAAGAAGCTCACATTCACGCTTGCCTTCGCGTATAAGGTCCTCTATCATGGATATAAGAACGTCTATGCCGCGATCCTCTTTTGCGGATGCTATTACGGTGCGCTCCTTGGGAACGGCATACGATATACCTTCAAGCATATCGCATTTATTGTATACGTAAATTCTCGGCTTATCCTCTGCATGCAGCTCGGTGATGATTCCCTCTGTAACCTCAAGATGCTCACG
>JAZRLU010000223.1:0-1933 GCA_045647045.1 Eubacteriales bacterium | reverse complement strand
CCTAAGACCGCTTGGCCCCCGACTTGTGAGTGCACCCGCGTGCTCGATAAGACCGTATTTTACGGCGAGGGCGGCGGTCAGGTTGGCGATAGCGGTGTTATGACCGCAGACGGTATCACCCTTACTGTGCTTGATACAAAGAAAAAGAACGGCGTTTATATGCACGAGGTAAGAGTTGACGGTGGCTGTGTAAAGGTTGGCACCGTGCTTAAGCTTTCCGTTAACAAGGCACGCCGTGAGGCTATAGAGAGAAACCACTCCGCATGCCACCTTCTTCAGGCGGCGCTCCGCTCCGTGCTCGGTACTCACGTAGAGCAGGCAGGCTCTTACGTTGATGAATACAGAGTACGCTTCGACTTCTCGCATCTGTCCGCTATGACAGAGGAGGAGATCGAAAGATGCGAGGCTATCGTTAATGCAAACATCCTTCTTTCCGAGTCCTGCACCACCACCGTAACCGACATTGCAACCGCAAACAAGATGGGTGCTATGGCGCTCTTCGGTGAGAAGTACGGTGACACCGTGCGCGTTGTTAAGATCGGTAGCTCCTCTACTGAGCTTTGCGGCGGAACACACGTTTCCTCCACCGGCAATATCGGTCTTTTCAAGATCATCTCCGAGACGGGTGTTGCGGCAGGCGTGCGCAGAATAGAGGGTACTACGGGCCTTGGCGTTCTTGCGCTTATGAAGGATAAGGAGGCGCTTATTCTTGACACGGCACGTGAGCTTAAGGTTCAGAACGTGGCTACGATAGCGCAGAAGGCATCTGCCCTTCAGGCGCAGCTTAAGGACACCAAGCGCGAGCTTGAAAGCGCAAATGCGCGCCTGTCCGAGTTTAAGACCGCATCCCTTGTGGACAGCGTAAAGCAGGTGGGCGCATATAAGCTCCTTTGCGCAAGGCTTGATGACGTTAAGCCCGATGCGGCACGTACCCTTTGCGATACCGTAAAGGCAAAGTATTCCGACGGTGTTGTAGTATTCGCCCTCGTTTGCGATGGCAAGCTCAACTTCGTTGCCGCAGCAGGTAAGGATGCCGTAGCAAGCGGCGCACACGCAGGCAACATCCTGCGCGAGGTTTCCGCCGTATGCGGCGGGAAGGGCGGCGGACGCCCCGACTTCGCAATGAGCGGCGGCCGCGATATCGATAAGATACCCGAAGCCCTCGCCCTCGTCGAGTCGCTTCTTGTAAAGTAATAAAACGACCTTAATATCAAGGGCTGTATCAGTATGACCTCGCGGTTTGCCGATGCAGCCCTTTGCTTTTATCCGCGGCGGCATTTGCGCCGTTTATCAAAAGCACTTGCATTATTCAAATAAAAATGGTATTATTGTATTAAGACACACCGCGGAGGTAAATAATATGTTTGACTTCAATGGCAAGGTTGCCGTTGTAACGGGTGGCGCGCGCGGCATTGGAGCGTGCATTGCAAAAAGGCTATCCGAGGCAGGGGCTGCCGTTTGCATCATAGATCTTCTTCCAAACGAATATTTTGTAGGTGATCTGGCAGACAAGGAAACGCTGGAGCGTTTTGCCGAGAAGGTGATTGCAGATCACGGCCACGTTGATATTCTCGTAAATAACGCCGCGCCGCTCTCGCGCGGTATTGATGAGTGCAGCTATGAGGATTTTGAATATGCGCAAAGGGTTGGCGTAACGGCGCCGTTCTACCTTGCAAAGCTTTTTATGCCCTATTTTTCGCAGGGGGCAAGCATTGTAAACATATCCTCATCGCGCGATAGGATGAGTCAGGCGCAAACGGAGAGCTATACCGCGGCAAAGGGCGGCATCTCGGCACTTACGCACGCGCTTGCGGTAAGCCTTGCGGGTAGGGTACGTGTTAATTCTATCTCGCCCGGCTGGATCGATAACGGCTACAGGGTATACGAGGGCGCGGATGCCGTGCAGCAGCCCTGCGGCAGGGTTGGAAATCCG
>JAZRLU010000222.1:0-5618 GCA_045647045.1 Eubacteriales bacterium | reverse complement strand
CTGCCCTCTATATGCATCCCTTCAAGCGGCGCGCGCATATCAGCAGCTGCAGCCCCCGTTAACCTATGGCAAAGCGCCATTGCAAGGGCGGCATTGCGAGCATTGTACGCGCCGCCCATAGCAAGCATAACCCTTGTGCCGCGGAAGTAAAGCACCGTGGGCTGCGACGGCAGGGACGGCTCAATAGATAAGCCATTTTTTGTCTTTTCTGATATATCTATAATTTCGGGCACGCCTGCCGTTATACGTGACGCATACGGTAGGGTAAGATCCGTTACGGCAAGGGATAAATTGTTTTCAAAGAGTATGCGCTTTGCGGCAAAATACTCTTCCATATCCGCATGCTCGGATACACCTATATGATCGGGGGAAAGCCCCGTAAACACCGCGGCGAAAAAGGGCAAGCCCCAAACGCGGTACTGCACAAGCGCCTGGCTTGACACCTCTATTACGGCGTGCGTTATCCCCTCTGCGGCGGCGCGTGAGAGTGCACGGAAAAGGCGCGGCGCATCGGGAGTTGTATTTTTGCCGCCACCCTCGGAGAGGTGACGTGGGCTTATACCGAGCGTTGAGCTTGTTAGGCATCTGATGCCGAGGTGGGTGAGTATTGCACGTATCATTTCGGTTACGGTGGTTTTCCCCTTTGTGCCCGTTACACCGATGATGCACATATTTTCAATACCGCTGCCGTAGAGTATTTTTGCAAGCTGCGCAAGAGATTTTCGCGCATTTTCTACCAAAATCAGCGTTTCATTTGCATTTATCGGTATATTTTGCTCGGAAACGAAAACGCGCACGCCGCGCGCCCTTGCATCGGGCACAAAGGCATCTCCCCTGCTTTTTGCGCCCCTGATACACACGAACACCGTGCCCGATATAGCGGTCTGTGCGCGCTCCGACACGCCAACAATCTCCGTATCCGTACCCAACACAAGACTGCGGTAGGACATCCTTTCTATAAGCTCATAGAGGCGCATATCCACCCGCCTCTTTTTTATATTTTGCAAAGCGCCTGCCGCACCGCGCGGTACGGAGCGCAACGTACAGCTTATGCGCCGCGCCCTCGCCGCGCACGTGATCGTAGGCAAAGATCCCACTTCCCTTTCGCTCCAAGGCAACAGCACGCGCAACCAGCGCGGGATCGTCCGCGTTCATTACAACGGTGCGCAATGCCGTCTCACGCCAAAATCCCTCTTTATATACGAAGTGCGGTTCTTGTGTTATACCGCACGCTTCGTCTACTATCATATTAGCCAAATTTATACCTGCTGCCCGCATATAATCAAAGCTTCTGCCCTGCCTTGGATTAAGCTCAAGGCACACCTCGCCGCCATCACCGCGAAGAAGATCGAAGTTTGCAATACCCGTATAGCCTATGCCTTCAAGCAAGGATATAAGGCGCAGATCTGTTTTTGTAAGCGGTGAGGTAACTATTGCCGAATAATTGCCGCGCGAGGTTTTACCGCGTTCTTCAAGCACCACCTCGCCGCGCACGGCACGTATCACCCTGCCGCTTTTATCGCAATAGGCGGTAAGCACAGATGGCGCAGCACTCCTGCCGCCAAGGGTTATCTGCTCCTGCAAAATAAGGCGCGCGCCGTAGCCGCTGCCGAATATCCTTGCAGCGATCTCGCTGCACTCACCGATGCTTTTCGGAAAATACACCTTTCTTTGCCCGTGGAACGGATGGCGGTAATACTCCGTGCTATCCGTTGGCTTAAGCACGTAGGGTGCACGGAGTCCTCTTGCCGCCGCGGCAACACTCTCCCCTGCGCATATCACCGCGCCCCTTGGATGCGGCACGGAAAACCTATCCATAAGCGTACTAAAGCTTGCCTTATCCGATACCGCGCGCCAGGTGGCAAAATCGGGCAGGTGCATATAGTAGTGCTGCGACAAAACGTCACGCGCGTATTCCACCGTCTCTACGTACCAATCCGCGCAGGGAATAAGAAGCAGGCGCGAGCTTGGATAGCGCCTTGCTATATAAAGCAAAACGGGAACCGCAACGTTATGATCGTCAAGGTTCCCAACCGTATGAAGCTTTATATAGTCGGGCCCGTCACATATAGCAAGACGGTCGCGCGCGAGCACGATACTGTTAAGTCCCCGACCTCTTTTGAGGCTTGCAGCCATTGAATATGCGTTAAGATCACCGCCGAGCAATACCGGCAGGATATTTGCGGAATGCTTTTTCATAAAACAGCCTTTCCGTACCGAAGGAGCATCAGATAAGGGATGCAAAGCCCCTTTGCCGCAGCACCTCATAAACCGCTATTGCAACGGAATTGGAAAGATTGAGGCACCTTTTACCGGGTAGCATAGGCATACGCAAGCCGCGCTCGGCATTTGCAAGCACCACCTCTTTGGGTAATCCCACAGACTCCTTGCCGAACATAAGCCATACATCACCCGATGAAAAATCCGCCTCGGCATAGGTGTGGGCTGCGTGCGAGGAAAAATACCATATCGGCTTATCCGAATGTATGCGGCAAAAATCGGCGTAGCTTTCATAGTAATAAACCTCAAGCTCCGCCCAATAGTCAAGCCCTGCGCGCTTAAGCGTTCTATCCGATATCTCAAAGCCAATAGGCTTTATTATATGAAGTGCCGCCCCGGTAACAGAGCAGGTACGGGATATATTACCCGTGTTCTGCGGAATCTCCGGCTCGTACAGTACGACGTTAATTTTGTTTTGCATAGAAAAGTTTCCCCCGCGATCGGTGTTTTATGTCACTATTTTAGCGCAAATTGCAAAAAAGTCAAGTCTTTTTTATTCTCCCGGCTCTTTTTTGCCCCGAATTTATAAAAAAATAAAAATTTTTACAATTATTTGTTTATTTTTGTGCGCATACGTGCTATAATAGAAAAGATTAATAAATTTCGGAGGCAGATATGGGTATTTTTTCTTCCCTTTTTGCAAGCTACAGCGAAAAACAGATAAAGAAAATAACCGGCAAGGTAAACGAGATCGATGCACTTGCCGATAAATATTCCAATATGACGGATGAGGAGCTGCGCGGCACAACAGACGTGCTTAAGGCAAGGCTTGCCGCAGGTGAAACGCTTGACGACGTTCTTGCAGATGCTTTTGCACTTGTAAGAGAGGCAGACTGGAGAGTGCTTGGCAAGCGCCCCTTCCGCGTTCAGCTGATGGGCGGTATACTTTTACATCAGGGCCGTATTGCGGAGATGAAAACGGGTGAAGGTAAAACGCTTGTTGCTACCCTGCCCGCATATCTTAACGCCCTTGCAGGCGAGGGTGTGCACATCGTTACCGTAAACGATTACCTCGCACGCCGTGACAGCGAGGAGATGGGCAGAGTTTACGCCTTTCTCGGTATGACAACGGGACTTGTTGTGCACGGTCAGACACCCGATGAAAAGCGCGCCGCTTACGCCGCCGATATCACGTACGGAACTAACAACGAGTTTGGCTTTGACTACCTGCGTGACAATATGGTGGTTTACAAGGAGAAGATAGTTCAGCGCGGACACGCCTTTGCGATAGTGGACGAGGTGGACTCCATACTTATAGACGAGGCAAGAACGCCCCTTATCATATCCGGTGCAGGCGCTAAATCCACCGAGCTTTACGATCTTGCAGACAGGCTTGCGCGCGGTATGTCGCGCCACGTTATCAAGGAGATCGATGCAAAGCAGGATAACGATCAGTATGACGTTGACTTTATAGTGGACGAGAAGGCGCACACCGCCGTGCTTACCAAGAACGGTATTGCAAAGGCGGAGAAGTTCTTTAACATAGAAAACCTTTCCGACCCCGAGAACAATACCCTTTACCACCACGTTAACACCGCTATACGCGCGCACGGCGTTATGAAGCCCGACGTTGATTACATTATCAAGGACGGTGCGGTGGTTATAGTTGACACCTTTACAGGCCGACTTATGCCCGGCAGACGCTATAACAACGGCTTACATCAGGCAATAGAGGCTAAGGAGGGCGTTAAGATACAGAAGGAATCGCGCACGATCGCAACGATCACCTTCCAGAACTACTTCCGTATGTATAAAAAGCTTTCCGGTATGACGGGTACTGCGCTTACCGAGAAGAACGAGTTTATAGAGATATACTCGCTTGACGTTGTTGAGGTGCCCACAAACAGACCTATGATCCGTAAGGATTACAACGATGCCGTATATACCACGAGGCGCGGAAAGCTGAACGCTATTATTGATCAGATAAAGCGCTGCCACGAAAAGGGACAGCCCGTGCTTGTAGGTACGGTATCTATAGACAAATCCGAGGAGCTTTCCCTCCTTCTTAAAAAGCAGGGTATCCCCCACAACGTGCTTAATGCAAAGCAGCACGAGCGCGAGGCGGAGATAGTTGCGCAGGCAGGTACGCTTGGCGCTATCACCATATCCACAAACATGGCAGGACGTGGAACGGATATTATGCTTGGCGGTAACTCCGAATACCTTGCAAAGGCAAAGATGCGCCGCGAGGGCTTTGAGGAAAGCATAATTGCAGAGGCAAACGGCACGCGCGCGACGGATGACGAGAATATCCTTGCCGCAAGAGAGGTGTTTGCAAAATACAACAGCGAATTTAAGGCGGAGATAGAGCCCAAGGCAGAGCTTGTACGCGAGGCGGGCGGCTTGTTTATCATAGGAACCGAGCGCCACGAGAGCCGCCGTATAGACAACCAGCTTCGCGGCCGAAGCGGACGTCAGGGTGACCCCGGTGAATCGCGCTTCTACCTTTCTCTTGAGGACGATCTTATGCGTCTTTTCAGCTCTGACAGAGTGCTTGCGATAGCGGAAAGATTTAACCTTGACGAAAACACGCCCATTGATGCAAAGCTTGTATCAAGCTCGGTTGAGTACGCGCAGGGGCGCATAGAGTCGCAGAACTTCCAAAGAAGAAAGAACGTGCTTACCTACGATGACGTTATGAACCATCAGCGTACGGTTATATACAATCAGCGCCGCGACGTTCTTTTCGGTGACGATATTTCCGAGAAGATCGCGGGTATGATAGAGAGCACGGTTGGCGATAGCTTTGACTTCTACTTTGCAGGCGAGCCTGCGGACTACAAGCCCGAGGAATTCTCTACCCACTTCAGAGGTCTTCTTACCGAAGGTAAGACTCTTTCCTACACCGACGAGGAAAGAGCGGCGCTTGATCTTGGCGAGCTGCGCGGGGTCTTTGTACAAAAAGCGCTTGATATTTACCGCGGTAAGGATGAGCTGTTTGCAAAGATCGAGAATATGCCCGCGAATGCAATGCGCGAGATAGAAAAGATCATACTCCTTAAAAACGTTGACGGTAAGTGGATGGACCACCTTGAAAATATGGATGAGCTCAAGGGCTACGTAGGTCTTAACTCCTATGCACAAAGAGACCCCGTTGCAATATACAGGCTTGAAAGTGCCGAGATGTTCTACGAGATGTCCGAATCCATCAAGGAGGAGACCGTGCTTTCCGTGCTTGCGGTAGTACCCAAGGTGCAGTCTACAGAGCGAGTTCAGCTTGCAAAGGAGACGGGCACGGGCGGTGACGGCACTGTGCGCCGCCGCCCCGTTGTAAACCGCGGCAGACAGATAGGCAGAAACGATTATTGCCCCTGCGGAAGCGGAAAGAAATATAAGAA
>JAZRLU010000221.1:0-8461 GCA_045647045.1 Eubacteriales bacterium | reverse complement strand
TGGTGGAAGGAATTCGATACATACAAGGTTGGCACCGTTGCCAACAGCTGTTCCACCATGCACAAGATCCAGGCAAAGGAATTTGAGCGTGACGATTTCTCGCACGACAGACTTACAGAGGAGGGTATCGCCGTTCTTGATGCTACCATAGCATTCCTTGAGGAAGAGCGCAAAAGATTTATCGATACAAAGGAAAAGAGCGCTTGGCATAATATGATACAGCTCCTGCCGTCATCCTTTAATCAGATGAGAACGGTAACGCTCAATTACGAGGTGCTTATCAACATATACTACGCGCGCAGATTCCATAAGCTTGCCGAGTGGCATACCTTCTGTGAGATGATAGAGGGGCTTCCTTATGCGCACGAGCTTATTCTTGTAAAGAACGAGGAGACTTAACAAAGCCGTATGGCAAATATATTTGACCTTTTTAAGAAAATAGAAACGGAGTCTGTATCAAAAGCGCCCGTAACTCATATCATAGCAGGTCTTGGTAACATAGGCATAGAATATGATAAAACAAGGCATAATGCAGGCTTTATGGCAATAGACCGTATCGCGGAAAAATACGGCGCGCGTATAGACCGTGCCAAGTTCCACGCTACGGTATGCGAGATAACGGTAAACGGCAAGCGCGTGCTTCTTATGAAGCCCACAACGTATATGAACAACTCCGGTGTTGCGATCGCGGAGGCGGCTTCGTTTTATAAGATCCCGCCCGAAAACGTAATTGTTTTGCACGATGAGATAAGCTTTGATGCGGGCGTTATAAGAATACGCCGCAAGGGCTCTGCCGGGGGGCACAACGGTCTTAAGAGCATTATTGCCCACCTTGGGGCAGATACCTTCCCCCGTGTTAAGATAGGTGTAGGCAAAAAGCCCTCGCCCGATTATGATCTTGTTGATTTTGTGCTCGGAAAATTCAGCCGTGCCGATCTTGATATGCTTGATACAAGATATGCCGATATAACCGCGGCGGCAGAGCTTATCATTGACGGTAAGATCGACGAAGCAATGAACAAATATTCCAAATAAGGCACTTAAGGATTTTAAGAGATGAGAAAGATCACCTCCCTTATCCGCGCGGATAAGGAATTTTCCGCATCCTTGGATGCGGCTTGCGGTAGCTTTGTCGGTGAAAAACTGCCTATAATCGTAAACGGTCTTACAGACGGTGCTCAGCAGGCGTACGTTACAGAGGCGGCAGCCCTTCTTTGCCAAAAGGCACCCGTGCTTGTGCTTACCGAAAACGAGACCGAGCGCGATAAGATTTTTGAGAGCTTTTCGGATCTTGGAATCAAAGCATACCGCTACAAAAAAAGAGATTACGTCTTTCATAATATGTCAGCCTCCCACGATAACGAGCGTGAGAGGCTTTCGGTGCTTGTCTCTCTGCTTTCGGGGGAGTGTGACATTGTAGTTGCATCTGCCGATGCCGCAGCGGACAGAACGGTGCCCCCCACCGTGCTTTCTCACCTTGTTACAACGGTAAGGGTAGGAGCTGAAATTCCGCCCGAGCTGCTTTGCGGAAAGCTTGATATGTTGGGCTTTATCCGTTGTGATACGGTTGAATCCGAGGGGCAATATGCACGCCGCGGCGGCATAGTTGATTTTTACCCCGGTGGCGGTAAGGGCCCTATACGTGTAGACTTTTTCGGTGACGAAATAGATAGATTAGCCGTTTTTGACCCCATAACGCAAAGAACGGTTGAGGGAATAGAACAAATAAAGCTTACCCCCGCCATTGAGGTTATGCTTGATGCGGAGGCAAAAAAGCGCGTTAGCGGTGCGATATCAACCCTTCTCGGGCGCACGGAAAGCCCCACGGTTACTGCAAGCCTTAAGCGTGATCTTAATGCAATTGCCGAGGGAATGGTGCTTGATTCAAGAGATAAGTATTTAGGTCTTATCTACGGCAGCGCAGCAAGCCTTATGTCCTATTTTGCAGGCATCGGCGGCTTTGCCATAGTTGTGGGCACGTCAGGGTGCGAGGAGGCTGTAAAGGCAAGGCACAGAGCTATTCTTGAAAGCGCAGAGGAGCTTGTGGAAAACAAGCTTATCACGCGTGACTGTATTTCCTACTCGGATAACGTGTCCGAATATAAAACCTACTTATCCGCGCTTGCGGCAATACATCTTAACTCGTTTTCGGGCACGTCCGGTATGTCAAAGGTTGGCGGCATCTTCGGCTTCAGATGTAAAAGGACGGTTCGCTACGGTGATAATTTCACCATGCTTAACGAGGATATTGCCGGATATATGCGCGCAGGGTACAGGATAATCATTGAAAGCGAAAACAAGCAGGGCGCGGAAGCAATACGCTCTATGCTTGTTGACAATGGCTTTAATCCTATAATGAACACGTCGGCAGAAAGCATTTCCTTGCCGGCGCAAAGCGCAATAATAATCACGGTTGCTACCGATACGGGCTTTGATCTTATTATGCCCAAGATAGCCGTTCTTTCGCTTGCAAGAGATGACGGCAGGGCTGTGATGAAGCACAGGCGCAGCCAAAAAATGCTTAAGCGCCTTGGCGGCGCAGGGCAGAGAATAATGAACTATGCTGAGCTTGAGGTTGGCGACTACGTGGTTCACGCCAATTACGGTATAGGTCTGTTTGAGGGCATTCAAAGCGTACGTGTTGACGGTGTTGTAAGAGATTATATAACCGTAAAATATGCAGGCACGGATAAGCTTTACGTTCCGTGTGACCGACTTGAGCTGATAGGTAAATATATAGGTGCCAGAGAGAATGACGGTACTGTAAAGCTCTCACGTATGGGAGGTGCCGATTGGCACAAGGCAAAATCGCGTGCAAAGAGTGCCGTTAAGGATATAGCAAAGCAGCTTATTGCGCTTTATGCAGAGCGCAAGCGAACGCCCGGCTTTGCATTCCCTGCTGATTCGGAGCTTGAGGATGAATTTGCCTCGGACTTTGAATATCTTGAAACGGACGGGCAGCTTCAGGCAATAAACGATATAAAGGCGGATATGATGTCATCAAGCCCAATGAACCGTCTTTTGTGCGGTGACGTTGGCTTCGGCAAAACAGAGGTGGCACTCCGTGCCGCGTTTAAGGCAATAATGGGCGGTAAGCAGGTAGCAATACTTGTGCCTACAACGATCCTTGCACTTCAGCATTATCAAACGGCTCTTTCAAGAATGCGCGGCTATCCCGTAACGGTTGAGATGCTTTCAAGGTTCAGAACGCCAAGCGAGCAGGCGCGCATAATCAAGCGCCTTGCAGAGGGCAAAATAGACGTTCTCATAGGTACTCACAAGCTTCTCGGTAAGAAGATAGAGTTTAAGGATCTCGGACTTCTTATAGTTGACGAGGAGCAAAGATTCGGTGTATTGCAAAAGGAAAAGCTTAAGGAAAAATTCGCGGGAGTGGACGTTCTTACCTTAAGCGCAACGCCTATACCGAGAACGCTTAATATGGCGATAAACGGCATCAGCGATATGTCTGTGCTTGATGAGGCGCCCGAAAACCGCCGACCCGTGCAGACTTACGTATTAGAGCACGATGATATAGTGGTGCTTGATGCTATAAGGCGTGAGCTTGCAAGAGGCGGTCAGGTCTTGTATTTATACAACAATACCGATACAATAGACTACGTTTCTGCGAAAATATCCTCCTCCATTCCCGAGGCAAGGGTAGCATACGCGCACGGTAAGATGGACCGCGAGGAGCTTGAGGATATATGGCAGATGCTTGTTGCGGGTGAGATAGACGTGCTTGTGTGCACAACGATAATTGAAACGGGTGTAGACCTACCCTCGGCAAACACGTTGATAATAGAAAATGCAGACCGTATGGGTCTGTCGCAGCTGCATCAGCTAAGGGGGCGTGTAGGAAGAAGCGAGAGGCAGGCATATGCCTACTTTACCTACAGACCCGGCAAGGTGCTTACAGACGTAGCGCGCAAGCGCCTGCAGGCAATCAAGCAGTATGCAGAGTTCGGCGCAGGCTTCAGAGTTGCGCTTTGCGATCTTGAAATACGCGGCGCAGGAAATCTGCTTGGCGCAGAGCAGCACGGGTATATAGACAGCGTTGGATACAATCTTTACGTAAAGCTTCTTAACGAGGCGGTGCTTGAAGAGCGGGGGGAGAAAAAAGAGGAAGCGTTTGAGTCTAATATCGATATAAAGATCGATGCGCATATCCCCGAGTTCTATATAGAGCGCAGCGCGTTCCGTATGGAGATATACAAAAAGATCTCCCACGTGAGAACGGCAGAGGATCTTAACGATCTTTACGATGAGCTTACCGACAGATTCGGTGAGCCTCCAAAGGCGGTTGAGCGGCTTTTGCACGTTGCTCTTTGCCGCGCGATAGCAGAAGAGGCTCATATACCGCGCATAGAGCTTCGCGGTATGAGCTTGCTCTTCCATACCGATAAGCCCGATCTTGCGGTGTGGTCTATGCTGCTTGCATCCCATAAAGGGCAGCTGATCGGTCAAAGCGGCCCTGCACCGATAATATACAGGCTGAAGCAGGGTGAAGAGCCGATATTCGCGCTCTCGCACATAATGCAGGAATACTATAAAGAAATGAATGCTTAAGGACGGTTTTCAAAATGGCAAGAAAAATAAAGAACAAACACAATAACCCCGCGCCTTCGGTAAATACCGCAAGCCAAAGTGAGGCGAAAACGAAAAGGATCATAACGGTTGCCGTATCCGTATTCGTTGGTATTGCACTTTTGGTTAGCGCGGTATTAGGTATAGTGCTTGGTGTAAGAAATGCATCGTATCTCATTTACTGTAACGGTGTGGGAATAGATGCGGGCGTTGCAAGCTACCTTGCATCCTACTATAAGTCGGACTATATCACAAGTCTTCAGTACCAGGGAATATCGGTAGTAGACGTGCCTGCCTTTTGGATGCAGAAGGTACACCCTGACGTAACGTCCACCTATGGGGATTATCTTGATCTTTACGTGGAAAATTCGATAAAGAATCTTATCGCGGCTAACAGTATATTCGATTCCCGTATGACTCTTACAACCGCCGATAAGAAGGAGCTTGCGGTAGCAACGCAGGAGATACTTACCTTCCGCAGCAGCGGTGATAAGGGTACGTTTAATACCGCCACAGCAAAATACGGCTTTGATTACAACGATTTCGTTACCGCAACCGAGATGCTCTATAAGGCAATGATCCTTCCCTCGCGCCTTTTCGGTATGGATGAGGCATCTATGGCGGCGGCATATTCGGCAGAGTGCGATGCGCTTCTTCAAGAATATATCCGTGCAAGCTTTTTGTTCATAAGGACCGATAACACGTACGTTTACGATAACGACGGAAAGTATATCGTAGACGAGAACGGCAAGTACACCACAAGACCTCTTTCGGAAAGTGAGGTTGCCGAGCGACTTGCTGATATAGAAAAGCTTAAGGGCATAATATCGGGTGATTATGAGCTTGCTTTGTTTGACGATCTTTGGAAAAAGTATGAGAAGGAAAACAATGCAGAGCTTGTTAACTGCTACATACATCCCGATAGCAGCTTTACCGAGGCGCTTGCAGGAAAATATCCCGATGCGCTTAACGTTCTTTACGATATGTACGATCTTCAGCTCGGCTATACCGAGGATAAATCGGCAGACGATGAAAACTCCTTCATAGGATACGTTTTCGTATACCGCAATACGGTAGAGGAGGGTGCATATCTCAACGGTGACGATACTTGGTTTGACGATTTCTACGATATTTGCGCATACGATATATACGATGCAATGCTGACCGAGGCATCGAAGGACGTGGAAATTCGTGATAAATGGAATAGCATTACACCTATAACTATTCCCTACAATACGGATTACGTAGCGAGGCTCTGATATGACAACTCTTCTGATATCCCTTCTCGCGGTAGGCGTTTTGCTCCTTATAGCTGTTCCGGGCTATCTTCTTGTAAAGCGTAATATGGTAAGCGTTGAGTGCATCCCCGGCTTTTCAAAGGTATTACTCTTTGTATGCCAGCCCTGCCTTGCCGTATATAGCTTTATGGAGCTTGATTTTACCCTTGAAACACTCGCAAATCTCGGTATCTTTGCACTCCTTATAATCCTTATACACGCAATTATGCTCGGCGGCAGCTACCTTGTGTTAAGAAAGAGGTGCACAGAGCCTATATACAGAATAATCACCATAGGAACCACCTTCGGTAACTGTGCATTCTTCGGCATCCCCGTAATAGAGGCGCTGATGCCCGAGGTGGCAGCCGAGGTGATAGTATATACCACGGTGTACGCGGTGGTAATGAACGTTCTCGGATGGACTGTTGGCTCTGCGATCATCTCGCGCGATGCAAAGTATATATCCTTAAAAAAGGTATTTCTTAACCCTGCAATGATCGGTGCCTTTGCAGCACTTCTTATATTCGTGCTCGGCATAGATTTCGGCAATCAGCTCGGATCGATGATAAGTCTTACCGGTAAAATGGCAACGCCGCTTTCGATGCTCGTAATGGGCATGCGCCTTGCCACAATGGACCTCAAAAAAATATTCACGGACGTAAGGATCTATCTTACAATTGCGGTAAAGCAGCTTCTTATGCCGCTTGTTGCATTTGCCATAGTATGCCTTGTTCCGTTCGTTGACGTAAACATAAGAATGGTTCTTTTTATCACCTGCGCGTGCCCTGCGGCATCCATAGTTCTCAATTTTGCAGAGATCGTAGGGGAGGGGCAGGACTCTGCGGCTAATCTTGTATTAGTCAGCACGCTCCTTAGTGTCGTTACCCTACCTATTCTTATGCTCCTTTTACCCCTAATTGTATAAAATAACCCCTCCGGTTACACGTTTTTTGTGCCGGAGGGGTGTTTTTTTGTAAACAAATATTTACTTTATTCTTCTGTTTTCTTTGAACTTATTTTTATAGCGATAGGAATGAGTATATACAAAAGAAGTGAGATCAAGGCCGCCGCAAGAAAGATCTCGGGGGCGGGGATAAAGAGCGTTGTCATAGTATCGGCGCTGGATGAATCGGGGAGCCTTGCGCCCTTCGCGGCATTTATCGCGTTACCGATAGCAGGGCCTGCAAGCATGGGGATAAGAACCGAGAATATCATACGCACACCCTGCAGCTTTCCCGTATCGCACTCGGGCGTTCTGTCACGCACGATAGCACCTGCAAGTGCCGAAATGTAGATATATCCCACGATCATAATAAAGCTGCTGATTCCGAAAACGATAACGTCAGCCGTTTTTCCAAGCCCGCGTGAGAAATACATACAAAACAGACCGACAGCGAATATACCTGTTGCAAGGTATGTGCACTTAAGCTTATCAACCTTGTCTGAAATCTTTCCGAGTACAAGGTTAACGGCTGCACCAAGCAGTATCGCAACGCCGAAGATAATGCTGTATTCGATAACGCTAAAGCCCATAAACTGGCTCATATATATGGTTATATACGGCATGAATACCTGGCAGGCAATGGAGTATATGCAGGTGATAAGAAGTGCCATGTAAAACGGCATATTGTGCTTTACTGTTGACGGCTTAAAGCCGTAGATAATATCGGTAAGAGATCCGTTTTTGGTCAGTCTGTCCGAATCCTTTATTATGAACAGTCCGGCAACTCCGCAAATGCTTATAAGCGCTCCAAGGATCACAAACATAAGCTTGTATCCAATAGCATCCTTGATTATGCCAAAGCCGCCTGCAACTATAAGAAGTGCGATAAGGGGGAATATGGCAATTACGCTTTCGATGCTTCCGCGGTTCGTGGTGTCCGTATTATCGGTTACCCAAGCCGAGAACGCCGCATCGTTTGCGGTGGAGCCAAAGAAGGTCATAACGCAATCACCTACGATAACTGCTATCAGGGCAAGCCTTACCGCATCAGCTTCACCAATGCCGAAGATGCCCGAGAATAAAGAGGGGGATATCATACCAAAAAGCATTACCGTTACGCCCCAGATCATATAGCCGATGCTGATAAACGATTTTCGGTTACCAAGCTTGTCCGAAAGCGTTCCCGCAAAGAGCGTGGTAAGCGTAGCCGCAACTCCGCTTAGCTGCACCATAAGCGTTATTGCGTTAAGGTTTGGCTCAATAGTTTCAAATACAAAAAGGTTGAAATACATATTTTCCACCGACCAAGCGATCTGACCGATGATTCCGAATAAAATAAGAACAGTGAGTCCGTTTTTTGATAAAAGCTTTTTCATATAGCCTCCGATTAAAGTTCTGTATATCAATTCTACCACAAAAAATATATAAATACATCCCTTTTATGTAAAAAAGTTATTTTTTTGCTTGACATATACCCCCACGGGGTATATAATAAGGGTAAAGGAGTGTGATTTAAATGGAAAACGAGTGCTCTTGCAGAAAAAAAGAGCGTAATAATAATGAAAAAAAGAAGCTGCTTAACCGTATAAGCCGAATTCAGGGGCAGGTAAAGGGCATTGCACGTATGGTAGAGGACGATCTTTATTGCCCCGATCTC
>JAZRLU010000220.1:0-3817 GCA_045647045.1 Eubacteriales bacterium | reverse complement strand
TGGCCTTGCCTTATGTCCACGCCATTTTCTACGTGCGGCTACACATTGACCCTTTCCAACGCAAGGTTACCTATCACTATTTATATTATATGCTGTTTTCTTCAAAAAGTCAATATCTTTTGCAAATTACTCTAAATGTATTTGCACGTCGGTGATATCAATTATGTCAACAAGATCAAGATATTTATTTTGCTGATAGTCATATACACCCCTGCAATAATCTTTCATAAAGCTATAAAATTCATAGCATTCATTTACATCATCGCTGTCATAAAGAATGATATCAAACATATCTATGACAGCAAATCTTTTTAGATCTTCATCATTTAGGATTTCTATTATTCAAAATCCGCCTTGTAAATAAAGAAGAAGGCACATTGAACGTGCCTTCTTTGAATAGATAGTTGGCCTTGCCTTATGTCCACGCCATTTTCTACGTGCGGCTACACATTGACCCTTTCCAACGCAAGGTTACCTATCACTATTTATATTATATGCTGTTTTATTCAAAAAGACAATATCTTTTGCAAATTACTCTGAATGTATTTGCACGCCGGTTATGAAAAAAGTGCTTACAAAAATAAAAAAGAGCAAACCATGTGTATCGATTGTTCGTACACCGCCCCCTTCGAAAAGGTTAAAGTTTGCTCTCTATTTATATTATATGCTGTTTTATTCAAAAAGTCAATATCTTTTGCAAATTACTCTGAATGTATTTGCACGTCGGTGATATCAATTATGTCAGCAAGATACTTATTCTGCTGATAGTGATGTACACCCCTGCAATAATCTTTCGTAAAGCGGAGCGCCGCTGATAATGACTCATATATGGATAGAGGGATGTAGAGGCTATACGTTCCCTTAAAGGTAGAAACCAAAAATCCCCACCGCTTAAGGCGGTGAGGATTTTCCATATCACACACAATAAAATATTGTGGAGCGTGCATCTGTCCTCGGATGCATATATATTATATGCTATTTTCTTCAAAAAGTCAATATCTAAAAATGATGATTTCAAAGAATTATAGAAGAAATAGAGCAAACTACAGCCTTCCATATTATTGATGGTATGTTTGAAAAGTTTAGATTAATCACTCTGTATTCAATAGTCGTAGGAGAGTTTCTATCTCTTCCGCCGTCATACTTGCTTTGGTTGATATCTCAATGCCGTTAAAATCGTTTAGAGAAGAGGGGAGAATTGAAGAATGACGTATTATTGTTTCTGATGCTCCGTAAAATATGGGAACAATTTTATTGCTAAAAACATCCGGCGAATTTTCATAATTATACAGTGCACGTTCCAATTCACCTTTGCAATATACGCTTTCTAATGAATTTGGAGAAATAATCGGAATAAAAGTTTGTGCTTCTTGGAGTGCTATTTTATGTTCATTATCTTTATTATAATCGAGAATTTTAAAGCGAACAACATCATAGTTATTATCTGTAAGTAATTTTTCAAGATAATCACCAAATTCTTTGTCGGGATGTGCATGAGAACATGAAATAAAAATTCGGTTCTTTTTGATTATTTCGGTAATAGATTCAAGCAATACTACCAATGTTTGGTTAAGCGGCAGGGTAATATCTATTGTAAATAGTCTTTTGGTGTCGAACCGCTTGATATATTCTAGTTCTTTTTGTACCCAACACGATTTATCTGAGTTTTCGCTTTTACAATAAATAAAAATATTTCGGGCTTCAATTTCTTTTTTTATGAATGCTTCTAAATTTTCGTTATCATCATCTAAACATTTTAATTGAAAAAGCAAGGGTTCATAATCAAGAGCCTCGAGAATATCCCTTATTCGTCGTACTTTTTCAATATCTTTGCTTGAGTGAGATAGAAAAACTGTTTTACCGCGCATTTGAATCTCCTTTGATTTAAATATATGCTGAGTCATTAGTTTATGAAAATCTTCTGGCTTAACTCTATTTAATAAAATAAGTAGAGGTTCTTAAAGCGTGTTCAATACCTTGGCAGCGCAGGTGTTACATTCCACTCGGAAGGGGCAAACTTCTGCTTGTTTACATTATAGTTTATTTATTTTTAAAAGTCAATAGCTTTTAATTGATGCTTTGAAATATATTTTGCGCAAAAAACGGACGGGGCAGATGCCTCGTCCGTTATGCTTTGCCGTGCAGCTTGCACGTGCGATCTAATTTATGATTTTGCCTGCTTCAGGGCGCGGTCGCGTATTCTGTACTCGCGCGATCTCTTTTTCTTTACGTACGTGGAGTACGCGTAAGCAATAAGAAGGGAAGCAACGATACCGATGCTCACTACGTGTATCCAAGGCTCGGTGGAGCTCTGCGTTTTGAGGTTTTCCCAAAGCGCGTTGGTGTAGCTTTGCATCTCGGGCGTGTAGGTGTGATAGAAGGTATCGTAGGGGTAGGAGCTTTCGGTATTACCGTAAAGTACCTCGATTGCCTCCTCACCCATCTCATCGATATAATCCTCGTTCTGCGATACAAGCTTGTTGGGGGATGCGTAACCGATGTAAAGTGCGTTTGCAACCGCAGGCTCCTCGGAAAGCATAAAGTTTATATACTCCTTGGCAAGCTCGGGGTTTCTTGCGTTCTTGGGAATGCACATAGAGTCAACAAAGGTGTTCGTGCCCTCCGTGGGATAGTAAAAGGCAAGATCGGGGTTAGAGTCCACCATAGTGATGTAGTCACCCGCATAGTACGCCGCAATGGATGCGGAGTTGCTTATCATCTTGTTGAAGATCTCGTCGGAAACATATGCCTGCACAAGCGGCTTCTGCTCTGCAAGAAGGGCAAGCGCGCGGTCCCAATCCTCGGTGGAGGTGCTGTTGATATCAAGCCCGAGGGCAAACATCGCGGTAGCAAGACCGTCTCTCGGGTTGTTGAACTGCAGGATCTTTCCACGGTACTTTTCGTTCCACATCAGGTTCCAGCTCTCATCGGCAATATCCTCCTCATCTACCATCGTAGCATTGTAGATAATTCCGATCTTACCGTAGGTATAGGGCACGGAATACTTGTTCTCGGGATCAAAGAAGATGCCTCTGAATTCCTCGCTGATGTTCTCGTAATTTTCAAGCGAGGTAACGTCCCATTCAAGGAGCATATCCTCGTTGATCATTCTTTCGATCATATAGTCGGAGGGAACTACTATATCATAGGTTCCCGCACCGCTTGAAAGCTTTGAGTACATATCCTCGTTCGTAGGATAGGTAGTGTAGTTGACCTCAACACGCACGCCGTACTTTTCAAGGTAATATTCCTCAAACGCCGCATTGGAATCGTACGTTCCAAGCGATCCGTCCGAAATATATTCGCCCCAGTTGTATACGTTAAGCGTTAAGGTGTCACCCGTGCTGACTTGTTCGCCGTCATTACCGCAAGAGGTAATAAGCATAAGGGTTGCAGCTACAAGGATAAGAGAAAGAAAAATGTAAACTATTCTTTTCATTTTCCTGCCTCCTTCCTACGTGCCTTGCCGCTTCTTACGTTGGAAATGATAAGGAAGAGGAATACAACAACGATAATAAGCGTAGAGAGCGCGTACATATCGGGTGTTACCTTCTTCTTGGTCATTGAGTATATAAGAAGGGGAAGCGTCTGGAAATTAGACGAGCCTACAAAGTAGGAGATAACGAAATCGTCAAGCGAAAGCGTAAACGCCATCGTAAAGCCGGATATAACACCGGGAAGGATGTTGGGAAGCTCAACGCGCAAGAAGGACTGCAGGGGAGTGCAGCCAAGATCAAGCGCAGCCTCTGTAAGAGTCGTTCCGAGATCCTCAATACGGGGGAGCACGGAAAGAATAACGTAGGGGAGGCAGAAGGTG
>JAZRLU010000219.1:0-8979 GCA_045647045.1 Eubacteriales bacterium | reverse complement strand
CCGTAGGAGTCTGGACCGTATCTCAGTTCCAATGTGGCCGTTCAACCTCTCAGTCCGGCTACTGATCGTCGACTTGGTGAGCCGCTACCTCACCAACTATCTAATCAGACGCAAGCTCATCTTCCAGCAGCAAGCCTTTGACGGTTGCACCATGCGGTGCTGCCGTTTCATGCGGTATTAGCAACTGTTTCCGGTTGTTATTCCGCACTGGAAGGTAGATTGCTCACGCGTTACTCACCCGTCCGCCACTAAATGAAGGACCGAAGCCCTTCATTCCGTTCGACTTGAATGTGTTATGCACGCCGCCAGCGTTCATCCTGAGCCAGGATCAAACTCTCTGTAAAAATTGTATATCTAAGCACTCTCGTGCCCAAACATCTTTTCCAGAGCTATTTTGTCTTAGCTTCTAAATTTTACTTTGTTTGAGTATTCAAAGTTTGTTTAACGAGATTCCTTTTCGCACATTTAGTGCTTGTTCAGAAATTTCATTGTTGTTCAATTTTCAATGACCAAATGCCGACCTGAGGTCGTCCTCAAGTTGACAGCTTACCTATTATACACCAACTCCCCTTATTTGTCAAGCACTTTTTCAAAAGTTTTTTATTTTTTTTGAAAAATGGTAAAACAGCCAAAAAACGAAGGCTGCGGCAGGTGAAATCATTAGCATTTTACACATTTCCCCACGCGCACGTATAATAAGAAATAGGAAGAGTTTTACATAGCGGCACGGCGGCGGTATTTTTTGTGCCGAGATATTGACAAGCGCCCCCTCACTATGCTATACTCATTTCACCGACATAAAACGCTAATAACCGCAAGGAGGATGTATGAGACTTCACGAAGAGCTTTATTTTTCTTTTACCATCGAGGGTACCGCACAGAACGTTAAAAAGTTTGTAGCCTTTCTTTTATCCGGCGATCTTGACGACTTTTTTGAGATCACCGAGGACAATATAATATACAGCGATAATTACAGCTTTGCATCTGCAGACGAAACCGTTTTCGTAACCGTTTCCAATGATGATTACGGAATCGAGATAGATAGCTTTAATCCCGAGGAGTTCCTTGACGTATTATGCGCCGCAGGCAGGGATCTGCATATACACGGCAACCTCTTTGATATAGACGATGAGGAGTATATGTTCACGAGCGCGATCGGAAGTAACAGCTACACCAACGCATATGACGTTGACTTCCACGATGAGCTTGACGATGAAGCAAGACGCGAGGATATAGACGAGGACGCCGAAGAGGAATTTTAATAGCATCCGCCGCAAGGTAACAAACGCCTGCGGCGGTGTTTTTTGCATACAAAATTTACATTTACACAATATTACAGATATTGACATTCTTCGCGTTTTCGGTTATACTGATTTTACAAAACGAAAGGATCTTATATATGAAGGAAAAAATTATAAATGCCCTTGTGGCTTTCAAGTGGGGGTATGCGCTCCTTTTCACAGTGCTGGCGGCACTCGGTGTGCTCTCCTTCTGCTTTTACGATATGCTTAAGTGGGTTGTATTTGTTGCGGGTGCTATCGTGGCAGCCTTTGGAATAGGCTTTGGCATATTCACCTTCCTTAGCAAAAAGCGCGGCCCCGTATTTGTTTTCAGAATAATAATCTTCGCATCTGCCATGGTAGCGGGCGCGATAACAATGATATTACATATGCACGGTATTGAGGTGCTTACCGCCGTGCTTGGCACGCTCTTCATTATGGATGCCGCGTGCAAGCTCCAACGCTCGGCGCAGTGCCTGCGTTACAAGTCCGCCGCTTGGTGGATATTGCTTGTCCCCGCGGTGCTTTCTGCCGCAGGCGGATTTATGCTTATCAAGTGGGGCGTTGCAGGCGCGGACGGTGATATGACGTTTGTTGCCATAACCCTTGGCGTTACCTGCATCATAGACGGTTTATCAAATCTGCTTTCCGCATTCCTTGCAGACGGCATCAAGAAGGCAGCCGAGAATGATAAGGCACAGGAAAGTGCCGATACGGCAAGCGTTGAGGACGAGAGTGATGACAATATCGCCGATGCCGCAGAAGATGATGCTACCATCGCCGAGGAGCCCGTAGGCGAGGCTGACTCCGCCGAAGCAAGCGCCGAAGCGAATGCAAGCTCCGTTGCAGATGCTGCCGATGCTCCCGAAGAGAACGCCGACACGGGCATTGCCGACGCCAATACAGAAAACGAAGAGAATTCCGCCGAGACCGCGGACGGCGGCAGTGCGGATGAAGCACTTGATACCGATGCATCACAAGCCACCGCAGAGCCCGAAATTCCCGACCAAAATGCCGACACCGAGGCGCAAACGCCTGATAGCGTGTCGAATAACGACGAAGTTGAAACCGAATCAACCGTTACCGAACCCCCCGAGGATAAAAATGATTAAGGACTTACGAAATCCAATATAATTAAGAGGCTGACTCAATTTCTCTTGTCGTAACAAAAGTCTCCTATGGTAGCACTTTAACTCTACCATAGGAGACTTTTTCAATTATCCGTTTCCAACGGGCTTGCGCACCCAAAGTATTTTTGCTTTTCCCTTGGCTTACATACGCTCTCCAAGCTCCGGGAACGCACCTCGGAATTGAGCGCTTTGTACAAAATGATAATAACAATTTTGTACATCCATACAAAATTACAAAAAAATAGCAGTTTTCACCTATAGGCTATTTCATTAGGGTGGATTTTATGATAAAATTATTATAGATAAACATCTATTTATTTTAAAGTTCTATAGCAGGAGACTCACGCCAATGATAAACGTATAAATTTCTTACCTCAATCTGATGGTAATATATTTTATGGATCTTCACCGGCGTTCGGTATTGGTGGTTCTCCAGGTTTTGGTGCATCTGCAACTCTTGAATATACTTGGAACACAAAGATAATCAATGTTTTCATGCATTTGAAACAATACACAAAAAGATAGAGGAGTGGTGATAAAATGAAGAAGGTTTTATGTGTTATAGTTCTTTTCATAATTTTAAGCTCACTTTTGTTCACCGTGGCATCATACGCAGAAAAATCGTTGCCGACAACTACGGACGAAAATGAAGAAGCAACACAAAAGATTATCGATTCAATAGATTTGACTAAATCTGATGACGTTGTAGAGAATGCAATGACATCGTTTTTCGACGTTAATGATGAATACATAGCATTGGGGTATACAGTTTGGCCTCCCTATAAACAACAAATTTGCCTCTATGATAAGGATTTTAATTTAATATGTTCATATGAATTCATTTCGTGGGGAAACGCTTACGTAATTCTGGAAGACGATTATTTCGTGATATGGTTGGTACGCGGTGACATATATGTAGAATCCGATTATGATGCAAATGTTTTAAGAGTGGCAAGGGTAGACGATACAGAGGAAAATGATATCTATTTTGAAAAAGAAGTAAAGGCTTTTGAAAAATATGCAAACGATAAAACCTATAAAATCTCTACCATTGGTGGATTTTTCACCGCAACAGATGCGGAAGGTAATTCAGAAGTTCTTTATGATGCAAGTTTTGGACCCATACCAACGATCTTGATCGTTTTTGCGTTTGAAGGTTTAGTATTTTTCTTAGTTATTTTTAATGTTGTCAGAAAAGTCAAAAAAGCAACGACCACACCGTGAATGTCTCATAAGATATATTAGTTTATGCGAGAAATAGCACGTAACCGACATCAAAGATCAAAAATAGATTATGGAGGAATTATAGGTGTATTTTATTAAACGTCTTCCCGTGATAATTTGCTCGCTCATCTTGATAGTAACTCTTAGCATATCTGCATGCTATCTGATAGCAATGTTAAATATGTGCAACGAAAATTACCTTTATCCAAAATTCAATTTACACCAGGTGGTTTGGTGCCTGATAATTGTGGGCGTATTTTTGTTCATTAATATCATATTTCTTTGGATAACCCTAGTTTGCACCAAGGTAAAGTTATTGAAGACCTTAAGATACGTTGGATTTTACACTTTTTGCTTTCTTTTTGCAGCCAATTCAATTTTTCTTAGCGCACTTATCGGATTAAGCGGATATAGCTATACGGATGAAATTGATAACTATTTAGTTTTCGATGACACCAATGAATATCTTGAAGCCACAAAAGAGTTTTTCCCAACGGCAAACGATATAAAGGCATATAAAAACGCCGATTGCCGACTTGATTACAGTTATCACTTTGAGTATCCTTTTCTATACGATGCTCATGCTTACGATATTACTCTTACGGTATTTTTTGAAGATGATGATGCATTCCAGACGTGCCTCAAAGATTTGTATGACTCGTATTTTGATGTAAGTACCGAGGAGCAGATTGTTATTACGCTCATCGACGGTAACTACAAAATGCTCGGCGAAGAGGCAACCATTGTTCAAAAAATAACTGTCAATGAGAGCGAAAAAACCGTGACTTTCAAGTCATCCGCAGAGCCTTGGTTTGGAGATCTTGACGATTAATAGCATTTGTCTGCGCCAGACGTCATATCACCGTGCTGATTATGCTGACGATGAATGGGATACGGAGGGAGTATCGTGAATAAAAGAATTATTATAAAATCTATATTTGATAGTTTGTCTCAAAGTTTAATTTTTGCTTGTTTGGGAGTTCTTGGTATTTATGATCCGCTATCTCTAAACGAATATATGATAATTGGAGTATTAGGTGCAATACTCTCATCGTCCATTTATATTGTGCTCGCACTACAAGAAACCGAAAACAAGAATTTTGTGTGTTTTACTTTAATCGGTATACCTGTGTTTGCGTTATTTACGGTATTACTGTTAGCGATTCGCATAACATTTAAATTCGATTTTTTGCCATCACCTGAAGCAAACAATGCAAACGGCATTATAATTCTGTTTACCCAGGGATGTTACATCATAACTTCATTTATTCTGAGAACATGTTGTTTCGTTATATTGATTATTAAAAATATACAAAAAGCACGCCAAATGAAATAGCAATACATTTTTATCGGATATCGGTAAGAATTGCATTCGCTCGCTCAATTTAAACCCGTCAGCAATATTCTCGAAACCTTTAAGAGCTTGGTATTATTTCAACAATTCTGCGCATGGAGATGTTAATTTTGATAGGGATTCAGAAGGGCTGTCATATCGGGAATATTTAACAAATGCCTTTTGGAAAAAACTATTACAATGATTGGAGAGGTTTTATGAAAATTGCAAGAAATATTCTGATTGCGTCTTTCATAGTTTACATCGTAACATCTTTGGTGATAACAGTAGCCGATGCGTATCATGACGTATATGTTGATTTTTCGCGTGACAATGAAGGAGATGTTCATCAGTTCTTTCCATTTCTCATAGCACGTATGATCTTGGCAGTAGGAGTATTTACGATTGAAAATTATTATAATTTAAGAGGTGTGATAGTTTTTCTGTTAGCTCTTTTGTCACCCATCGTAGGATGTTGCTTCATAAAAAAGCCGATTATATATAGATTTATCGTATATCCTGCTACTTTTTTGATGATCGCATTGGATGTATCTATGCTCATTCCGGATCAGTCACTGTGGTATTTGGGTGATGTACTTTGCATTTTGTGGGTTATAGCTATCGATGTAGTTAACAGCGTATTGATAAAACGCGAAAAAAGAAGAGATGCCGTCATTGAAGATGTAGACACCTTAGAATGCGTAGCGGAAGAGTCTGCGCCGGAAGTACGTGATGGAAACCGATAATCTAATGTCTGTTGAACATATCAAATGGGAAGTGGAAATCCATTTAAAAGGATACGGAATATTTAGCGCATGTGACAAGATGGATTTGAATATGATGATTTTCGGTTGGATGCATTAAAAAGAAAATTCAAGTCTTGGTGGGAGTGATTATATGAAAGATAATATAAAAATTACCAGAAATATACTTGTAACAATGTTTATTGCTTACAGTGTTTTCTCTTTTATAATTCGAATTTTATTGTATTTATTATGCGATATTGGTTTTATTGATCGTGGGGCGAATTGGCATGATGTTGTTGTTAGAAGTTGCCCCCAACTTGTTCTTTCAATGTATGCATATGTCTTTATTTTTTCTGGGGAAGTACGTTTTATTGCTTTTGCATTACTATTGCTATTATTTCTTCTTATGCCTACTGCAGGTTGTATGTTTTTGAAAAAACCGTGGTTGTATAGGATTTTATCATACCCGATGGCATGTTTATGTCTATATGGACGCTATGATTTTCCTGAGGTCATTCCTGATATCATATACGCAGTATGCATTGTTTTGATTGACATACTGAATACAATATATATTAAGAGAAAAAACCGCCGATTAAAAGCAGAAGCGGCTAATGAGGCTAAAGTAATATCTAATGAAACAATAGACATTTAAGCACACCAAGCCGAGCTTCGGCTCGGCTTGGGTTAGGGCGCTACAAAAGCAAAACGAAAGAACCTGCGTAAGCTTTAGCTTGTGCAGGTTCTTTTTACGTTGTTTATACACTTGACGAGAGTGACTTAGGAAAGGCGATGATCCTTGCCTTCGAAGAAGAGGATCCTATAACCGTCGCCTACTATTCTTGAGTAGATCCTATCATCATATCTGTTAACGAGCTCATCGGGCGAGAGGTTGGTTGAAATTATGGTTGCAAGCCCTCTGTTACGCCTAGTGTTGAAAAGATTATACAGGCAGGAGACGGTGAACTGGCTGGAAAACTCCGTGCCGAGATCGTCCATTATAAGAAGGTCGCACTCTAAATACTTATCGCCGAGGGGCTCGTAGCCTGCGCCGTATCCGCTCTTAAACTTGTCCTTTTCAAAGGCGGAAACGATGTTCTGCACGCTTTCGTAAAGCACGTCATAGCCTTTTTCTATGATCACCTTGGCGATAGCAGTGGATATGTGGGTTTTACCCGTGCCGGTTTTGCCGATGAAAAGAAGGTTCTTTTCTATATCGGAGGATCTGCCGAAGCTTGCGGCGTATTCGCGCGCGAGCTCAAGGTTTTTTGTCATTCTCTCATACACGCGCGCATCAAAGGCGTATGCTTCAAGATTGAAGTTTTCAAACGACTGCAGATCTATAAGCTTTCCCATACCGGAGGACTTAATATTTTCCGTAACAAGCAGACTCTTAAAGCAAGCGCACATTTTTGTATCGGTTGTAAAGCCGGTATCCGAGCACACGGAGCAAAAATACTTAACGTCTGTATAATCCTCGGGATATCCAAGCTCGGCAATAAGCCTGCGGCGCTCTGCCACAAGCTCCTGATTGCGCGCCTTTATGGGTGCTATATCTCCGCCCTCACAGGCGGTTTTGAATATAAGAAGTCCCGTGCCGCGAAGCTCATCGTCTATCTTTTTGATATGCGGAGAGCGCATACGCATCTCAAGCGAGCGCGCATCGGCTATACGGCGTGCTTCTGCACGTCTTTTTTCTATTGTATCACGAACCTTTTCGTAATTTTCATAGCTGTACATAATCCCTCTCCCTTACTGTTAAGTTTCTGAATCCGAGCTACCCTTATAAGAACGCTCTATTGCGCGGCGCATTGCCTCCTCGGGGTCGAAATCGCCGTATCTTGGCTTTGCCGCCTTTGCTGCGGATGCGGCAGGTCTTTTTGCCGCGCCCTCTTCTGCCCTGCGGCTTGCCGCTGCCTGCTTTTTCTCAAGCTCTACCGCCTCATATCGTTTCTCGCACGCGGCTACTGTCATACATCCGTGGCTATGCCAATCGCAAAGCAGCTTATCCATATATTTAAGAACGAGTTTGCTTGTATTCGTTACCGTGATATCGTAAGCTGTGCCGATGACCTCTACGCCGTATGCAAGCTCGATGCACCATTTTGTGAAATAACGCTCCTCGGTTTTGGTAAATGCACGGCCGTATATACCAAAGAGCTTGCGAAGGTCCATAAACCTACCGTCTTTTACCGCCTTTTCTTCTATGTAGCCGTTAAGCATATCGATTGTAAGCACGCCGTCCTCGGCAAGCTTTTTTGCCCTGGCGACAAGGATATTTACGGAGAATTTACCGTTATCGCGAATATATGCCGCAAGCGTTGCTATATATTCCTCGTCCAGTGAGTATTGCGCCGAAAGCGAGGAGATATGCTTTATCTCCATAGGTGTAAGCATTGCCTTGCCGAGCATTGCCGCGATCTCATCAAAGAGGCTTGCAAGCCCCTTA
Source organism: Eubacteriales bacterium (assembly GCA_045647045.1). Lineage (GTDB taxonomy): Bacteria > Bacillota > Clostridia > Oscillospirales > CAG-272 > UBA1740. The sequence continues at coordinate 817 of JAZRLU010000219.1, read as the reverse complement.
TTTCTTATGGTTATCGCAGACTCTGCCGCAGTTTGCATTTCAAGCTCACCGGGGATCACCCTTTCGGCAAATTCCATTGTTATTTGGTTTCCGTAAGGCACGGATGCTTCACCCTCTTCACGGGGGCGGATCACTCCTGCCTCCTCCCAAAGGGCAAGCGCGGCGCAAAGGCGCGCTTTAGAGATCGCCGCGCGCTCCATAAGCTCGTCCTCGCTCGCATCTCCGTCCATATCTATAAGCGCAAGGAGCACGCGCAGCTCGGAGGCGCTTGCCTCCGCGAACTCTGCCGCCTCGCTTATACGCTTATCGGAAAACGCATAGCTATATCTGATCATCAAAAATTCCCTTCTCCCCGCCGCTCTTTATGCCGAAGCAAAGAGTCATAAGCGAGTCTCCCATATGTACGTTTTGCACGATAACGTTGCTGTTTTCTACCGTAAGCTCCATATTGGCGAAGTTCCAAAGCCCGCGCACGCCCGCATCGGCAAGCGTTTTTGCGATCTCTTCCGCCGACTCCTTGGGCACGGTAAGCACGCCTATATGTATTCCGTTTTCCTTGCAGAAGCTGTAAAGCTCGTCTATATGATGAACGTACAGACCGTTGTACTCTGTGCCTACGATGCTTTCGTTTATATCAAACGCCGCAACAACCTCTACACCGCGGCGCTCAAACATATGCGTGGTTGCAAAAGCCCTGCCGAGGTTACCAAAGCCTACGATAACCGCGCGATAGCCCTCTGCCATACCAAGCAGCTCGCCTATTTTGGCGTGAAGATATTTTACGTTATATCCATAGCCCTGCTGACCAAAGCCGCCA
>JAZRLU010000218.1:0-2267 GCA_045647045.1 Eubacteriales bacterium | reverse complement strand
CGCCGTAAAGCCAGTCTATATAAGTGCGCGCAAAGCCCTCGTTTGCAAGGTTATCGTAATCGCCCTCGCTCTTCATCTCGCCAAGTGCTCTTGCCACGGTCTGCGGTGTTTGATCGGGCAGCCAAAGGCGTAAAAGCGGCTTTTCGCTCTTAAGCGCGTGCTGTATGCAAAGGCGAACTATTATCTCACCCTCGCGATCCGCGTCTCCCGCGTTTATTATAGCCTCTACGTCATTACGGTTGCAAAGTTTTTCAAGGATGGCAAACTGCCTTTTTACACCGTCGTCTACCTTACCGTCATCCTTCTTTAATTCAAACCTGAACTGCTCGGGAAAGCAGGGCAGATTATCAAGCGTCCATCCCCTGCCCTCCATGGGATTATCCGAATAGGATTCAACGTCTACAAGCGAGAACAAATGACCGAACGCCCAGCTGACAATATATTCGCTGCCGATATAATATCCGTTTTCCTTTTTCATCTCACCGGATATACCTGCCACTATATTACGCGCCAAGCTCGGCTTTTCAGCAATTATAAGCTTCATTATTCATCCTCCCTTCCGTAGCCTACTGCTATGCGCAGCATTAAATATTCTATCATACACAAGCAAAAATTTCCACCCCTATTCAAAAATTTACACTTTCTTCTTTTTTAGTAATTTTTTACCAAACTTTTTTGTCAAAGTGCCTAAATTCGCTTTTTTATATTTTATTTTATATTATTTTATGATATAATGTTATTTCAAAAGAACTTCCACGCAGAGCGTAAGGAGATTTTTATGGCTAAGCTTTATTTCAAATACGGTGCTATGGGCTCATCAAAGACCGCGCAGGCGCTTATAACCAAGTTCAATTATGAGGAAAGAGGTATGCGCGTGTGGCTTATCAAGCCCTCTACGGATAAAAGAGACGGCTCTGACGTTATTATGTCCCGCGTTGGGCTTAAGGAAAAATGCCACGTTATCGATACCGCGGACAGTATTGCCGAGGTTTTCTCTGCCCTGCCCGAATCGGTGGACGTTATAATAGCGGACGAGTGCCAGTTCTTTACCGAAGCTCAGATAGACGAACTGCGGCAGATAGTTGACCTTTGTGACGTGCCCGTGCTTTGCTTCGGCTTGCGCACGGATTTCCTTACAAAGCTCTTCCCCGGCAGCCGCAGGCTTTTTGAGGTGGCGGACTCCGTGGCGGAGATAAAAACCATCTGCGGATGCGGAAAAAAGGCAACCGTTAATGCAAGAATAGATGAAAACGATAACGTTGTGACCGAGGGCAGCCAGGTGATGCTTGGCGGTAACGACTGTTATCTTGCAATGTGCCACAAGTGCTGGAGAGAGCGCATCAGGGCACAGCGTAACAACTGAAAAAACAAAAGGAGATTTTAAAAATGACTATCAAGGAAATACTTTCAAAATGCGATCACACACTTCTTTCACAAAGCGCAACGTGGGATGATATAAAGGCGGTATGCGATGACGGTATGAAATATGAAACGGCATCGGTATGTATCCCCGCTTCACACGTAAAGCAGGCAAAGGAATACGTTGGACAAAGACTTGCTATCTGCACGGTTATCGGCTTCCCCAACGGATATTCCACCACCGCTGTAAAGGTTTACGAGACCGAGGATGCGATAAGAAACGGTGCGGATGAGATCGATATGGTTATCAACATCGGTGATCTTAAGGCAAAGAAGTACGATGCTATACTTGCCGAGATGCGCGCTATAAAGGCGGCGTGCGGCGAGAAGATACTTAAGGTAATAATCGAGACCTGCCTTCTTACGGACGAGGAAAAGGTTAAGATGTGCGAGCTTGTTACCCTCTCCGGTGCGGATTATATCAAGACCTCCACCGGCTTTTCCACCGCGGGCGCTACGCGTGAGGACGTTGCACTCTTTGCGGCAAACGTTGGCGAGGGCGTGAAGATAAAGGCGGCAGGCGGTATTGCCTCGCTTAAGGATGCAGAGGACTTTATAACTCTCGGCGCATCGAGGCTCGGCACAAGCCGTATCGTTAAGATAGCTAAAAACGATGCCGCGGCAAGCGGATATTAAGGAGAATAAAACGATGGCAGACAAGTACACACCCCACATAAAGGCAACCCCCTCCGATTTTGCAAAGACCGTGCTTATGCCGGGCGATCCTCTGCGCTCCAAGTTCGTTGCGGAAAACTTCCTTGAAAACGCAAGGCTCGTTAACAACGTGCGCGGCGTTCAGGGCTATACCGGCACCAAGTCGGAGGCCAAGCGGTCTTAGGAAGACAATT
>JAZRLU010000217.1:0-5471 GCA_045647045.1 Eubacteriales bacterium | reverse complement strand
CTCCGTTAACGGTCTTACTTGTACGTATACCTTCATCGTTGTAGGTAAAGGTCATAACCTTATCTCCTACGGTAGCGCCAACAAGCAATCTGCCTTCCCAAGTAAAGGTATAATGATTTCCATTATAATAAGTTAACGGGTTGCCTATTTCGTCATAGGTTATAGCTTGACCACGGTAAGACGTAAGCCGATCACCCCTGTAAAAATGCGGAATAATCATACGCAAATTACAAAAGAGCGCCTATTTTGTTACATGCAAAGTCGCTTAATCCGTCGGATGTAAGTGATCTACCGTATCGAAATACTCATCCGCAAGGATGTTGGCGTAATAACGCGACTGTCTTTGAAGCTTTTTTTCATCAGATGAATTAAAGTCCACACCTATCAGCCACTGTCTGTAGTGCGAAAGCTCGTTGAAAAGAGCTAAAATAATTGCGGCTAATTCATCATCCCTTGATGATGAGTTTTCACATCTTTTGCGATAATCACCGGTTGCTATGGTAATATACGGTGGATCATCACGGTCGGATTTCCAACAAAAGAAATCATACACCATATCACCGTCTGTTGCTCCTACCAAATCGCTGCTTTTCACATAAACCGATACTCGCATAGGAAAATCGAATTTCTGCCTCAGCCATTTGCAAGCCTGCTTTACGGCAAATTTTACGTCTGCATCAACGTCCTTGTCGATAAATAATCTTAAACCGCTTTTTATTTGCTTACCGCTGTAGTACGATTTCCAATCTTCACACGTCCAAATATTCATAAGAGTTTACTCCTAAATATTTCTATAGTATCGAAGGCACTAAAGTGCTTACCATACTTTTGGTGACTTCTTCCTGGAGTATGCTTTTTGGGTGTAGGTCTGCCATGCCGTTTATTGCTTCTATCTTTAAAGCTAGGTGATCGTCTGGATTTTGATTTTAAAGATCTATTTTGCTTTTTTTGTCCTGGTCGCCGGTGTGGGTCGACCTCATCTTTGCTCTTTTCATCTTCACTTGACTGATCATTGGCTTCGTTTACAGATGATGATTGAAATGATTCGACCGTTTCATCTCCAGAATATCCATTCTCCAGATCATTGGGTATAGACACGCAAATAACAACTACGCTAACGACTAATATTACCGCATAAGCTATATCGCCAATCGGTATCGGACCATCAACTAACATTAGCCACCACGTTGATAGTGAAGTCATAATAGCAGCGTCTGCATTTTCACCGGTATAATCAATGTAATTAACTGGATTATTGTAACAATATGCAAACATATTATAGCCAAGCATATTGTGATATAACGCACTATCCGCATTAATAAACCTGCACGTATTGGCGTCATAATATCTTGAATTCAGATAATACAAGCCGAGGTCGTAATCGTAATAATAACCTCTGTAGGTGAAGGGGTTGCGTAAGGTAGCGGGATCAACACCTGTTATTGAACTGTGAGCCGTGAACTCTCCGTATGCCGTATAGCGGTAGTATACGAGCATCGTGCCCGCCTGATTGTAAACCGCTATAATATCGCCCTGCGGATTCTTCTCATACCAATAAATGTCCCAAGCATCAGCGGCATAATTCGCACCGTGGTATTGATAGCCTATAGGCGAGCCTGCGGCATCGTAGATATAAAGCGTAATGTTTCCGTTTGTTTCCTCGCCTATGATCTGCGAGCCGTTAAGGTAGTAGAATGTGGTTACACCGTTAACTGTCTTACTTGTACGTATACCCTCGTCGTTATAGATTTCCTAACGGATCATAGTTAAACGCGCAGTAATAAATTTATACGTTTATCATTGGCGTGAGTCTCCTGCTATAGAACTTTAAAATAAATAGATGTTTATCTATAATAATTTTATCATAAAATCCACCCCAATGAAATAGCCTATAGGTGAAAAACTGCTATTTTTTGCAATTTTGTATGGATGCACAAAATTGTTATTATCATTTTGTGCAAAGTGTTCAATTCCAAGGCGCGTTCCCCGAGCTTGGAGAACGTATGTAATCCAAGGAAAAAGCAAAGCGGAGATACTTTTATAGGGTATCTTCGCTTTTGTTTTTTGGTAAGCGCGCCTTGACAAGCGTGCGCATATATGATAAAATCAAAATATCAAATACAGGAGGTGCCTTATGGATCTTTCCGTTATGTCACCGATGGACTACTATACGGGCGAGGCGAAGGAAAAGCACGAGAGGCTTACCCGTGAGCATTTTGACGCCCTTCTTAAGGCATCCGGGGTAAACGAGGATGCGAGCCGTCAGGCGGCGGCAAACTACCGCGCGCAGCTTGCCGTGATAGATGCGCTTAACCGCAAGATAGGTAAATATAAGGTCTTGCGCGGCTTTATGATAGCCGCCCTCGTTATACTCGGCATATTCACGGTGATACCGCAGCTGATGGAGGATTGGCATCCCGCGGTGCGGATCGTTATCCCCATCGCATGCATAGCCTTGTTTGTTACGGTGCTTTTGCTTATCCTGCTTAAGGTAAACAAAATAATTCGCCATTACGATATCCTCGAGGATGGGGAGCAGGTGAAGGCAAGGGAACTGCTTGACATAGCTAACGCCATTCTTGCACCTCTTGTGGCACTCTTCCGCGATGAGGATACCTTTAGGCTGATAGAAAAAACGCTGCCCTCGGTAACGTTTGAGCGCAGGCTTTCAACAGAGCTTGTGGAGGATATGAACGCCAATTACGATTATATCGATTACGGCGGTGAAAACAGCTCATCGCTTGAAACGGTATCGGGTAGAATATCCGGCAACCCATTCTTCTTTGATAGGGTGCTTGCACAAAGGATGGGTAGCGAGACCTATCACGGCACGCTTACGATACACTGGACGACCACCTACCGTGATAACAACGGCAGAATACAAACGCGCCACCATACGCAAACCTTGCATGCAAGCGTAACGAAGCCAAAACCGTACTACGGTATTACAACCTATCTTAATTACGGCAATCAGGCAGCCCCCGATCTCTCATTCTCGCGTGACGGCGATCACGTAGAGGATCTTTCGGAGAAAAAGCTCAAACGGCTTATCGACAAGGGCGAGGACAAAATAGCACAAAAGGCGCGCGACTCGCTTGAGGATGGCGGCAACTTTACCGAGATGGCCAATACGAAGTTTGAGGTGCTCTTTGATGCGCTTGACAGAGATCACGAGCAGCAGTTCCGCCTGATGTTTACGCCCCTTGCGCAAAGCGATATGATTAAGCTTATCACCTCGGAGACGGGGTACGGCGACGATTTTGATTTCATAAAGCGCAAAAGGCACAACGTAATAATGAGCGAGCACGCGCAAACGTGGGCTATGGGCACGGGCGTGTCGAATTTCATATCGTATGATATAGATATCCTGCGCGATAATTTCATAGCCTTCAATACGGGCTATTTCAAATCTGTTTACTTTGATTTTGCACCCCTGCTTACCATACCGGCATATCAGCACGCCCCCGTGCCCTCTATGGCACAGCCGCCGCGCGGCAGAAATTACAGCCATAAGGAATATGAGACGGTTGCAAACAGCATCGGCAGAAGGCGCTTTGCACATCCCGATACCGCAACCGATATTATACTGAAAACCGAGCACGTGGCAACCTACGGCAGCATCGACAGAGTGGGCGTAACCGCTTACTCATGGGGCGGTATACCGAGAGTGGACGTTATTCCAACCCTCGGCGGAGACGGCAGGATTCACGGCGTGCCCGTGCACTGGATAGAATACTATCCGCTGGCACAGCGCTCGGAGATCGAGATAACAAGGGTGGACGAGGTTGGAGACGAGGAGCTTGACAAAAAGAAAACTGCGCTTTCCTCCTTGGCAGACCTCGGCGATATCGGCTACAAGCACGGCTTGCTTGCACGCCTTACGTCATCGGGCGGCGCACAGCTTGATGCTTTGCGTGAGATGCTTATAACAAACAATAAACCCATATAGAGAAAGGAATTTTAAAATGGCAAACGAACTTGACGAGATGAGCACCGAATACGTGCTTGATGAAGGGCGCGATATAAACGTTATCGCAAAGAAAATACCCGTAAAGGTAGGCGTAGGCTCTACTATCTTTGAGATATGCCTTTGGCTTCTCGGTATTATCCCCGGCGTGGTATTTCTGTTTATGAAAACAAAGGCAGGCAACTATTTCAGCCAGCTGGAGCAAAAGATACAGCGTAACGCATCACAGATAGATAACTACCTTGAGCAGCGCGTTGTTGTTCTTCAGAACTGCGCAAAACTTCTTGATAAGGCTATTGATCTTGATAAATCCACCTTCGAGGCTATTGCGAAGTACCGCAGCGGCGCATCTCACTCTGATGAGGAAAGAAACGAGATCTCCGGTCAGGTAGACAATATCACAAACAGCGTAAACGTAGCATTTGAGAATTATCCCGAGCTTAAGGCGCACAAGGAGATCGCTGATGCTATGCAGCAGAATATGTATCTGCAGCGCGAGATCACCGCGGCACGCGAGGTTTATAACGATACCGTCAATGCGTGGAACAGAGATATCTTTGCTTGGCCCACTAAGATGATAGTTGCGGCAAAGCGCGGCTACACAACGCGCATCCCCTTTGCCACCACAAAGGAGATAAAGGATAAGGCACGCGACGTGTTCTTCTGATCACTCCTAAATAAACAAAGCAGAGCGTAACGGGTAAAACAAGCCCCATTCGCTCTGCTTTTTTTATGATCGGCATTACGCCATAGTTTTAAGCATTTTTTCGGTTACCTCGTAGCGTGTAGGCTTTCCGTCTACGTAAAGGCGGAACTCATCAAGCATATATTCACCCATTCTTGCAAGCTCGTTGCCTGCGCTGCCGGCAATATGCGGCGTAACTATACAGTTTGGCATGTTTAACAGCGCGTGACCTTCGGGCAAAGGCTCGGGTGTCGTAACGTCAAGCAGGGCGGTAAGGTCGGGGCGCTCTGTCAAAATACGCAAAAGATCATCCTGTACCACCTGCGCGCCCCTACCCGTGTTGATAAACGTGGCGCATTTGCGCATACGGCGGAAGTGATCATAGGTTATCATATTGCGCGTCTCGGGGTTGTTTGCAAGGTGGTTCGATACCGTCATAGATCTCTCGAAAAGCTCTTCAAGGCTGCATTTGGTAACGCCAAGCTCTACAGCGGTCTCATCAGGCAAAAAGGGGTCAAACACGGCAACGTCAAGCCGATATTGGCGCAAAAGCTCAATGACCTTACGCCCGATCATTCCCGCACCGATTATGCCAACCTCCTCGCCAAGATTGCCGTTGCAATTGCCGAAGGCATCGCGCGCGGCGGACCTGCCCTTTGATGCGTAAGCACGCGAGGTGACGAAATATCCCTTGTTTGCAAGCACGATCTGTGCCGCTGTGAGCTCCGCTACGGGTACAGCGTTTGCCGCCCAGGCAGAGAATACGCGCACACCGCAGGCAAGATACGGACGTGCGAAATACTGAACGCTTCCCGCGCC
>JAZRLU010000216.1:0-5548 GCA_045647045.1 Eubacteriales bacterium | reverse complement strand
GGTCCTAACACCGGCGGTAAGACCGTAAGCCTTAAGACCGTAGGTCTTTTCACGCTTATGGCACAGTCGGGCTTGCAGATACCGGCAGAGGAAAGCTCGGTAGTAGGCGTTTTTGACGGTGTGCTTGCCGATATAGGTGATGAGCAAAGCATTGAGGCATCTCTCTCCACCTTCTCATCCCATATGGTAAACGTGGTAAGCATTTTAAAAAGCCTTACACCGCATACGCTCGTTTTGTTTGATGAGCTTGGCTCGGGCACAGATCCCATTGAGGGTGCGGCGCGTGCTACCGCTATCCTTGAAGCCGTGCAGCACAGCGGCGCTCTTGCGCTTGCCACCACCCACTACGCCGAGCTTAAGGCATACGCGCTTGATACTCCCGGTGTAAAGAACGCATCCTGCGAGTTTGACGTTGAAACGCTTCGCCCCACCTATAAGCTTGTAGTAGGCGCGCCCGGTAGATCAAATGCCTTTGCTATATCCGAAAAGCTCGGTGTTCCGCAGGACATAATAACTCGCGCAGGTCAGCTTATCGCGCGTGAGAATAAGCGCTTTGAGGACGTTATAGAAAAGCTTGACACGGATAGAATGCGTATGGAGCACGCACGTGAGGAAGCGGAGCGCATGCGCACCGAGTATGAGCGAAATAAAGACGCGGCTGAAACAGAGCTGCGCCGTAAGATAGAAAAAAGCGAGGATGAAACGCAAAAAATGCTGCTTAAGGCACGCCAGATATTGGACAGTGCACGCGCATCAAGCGAATTTATCTTCCGCCAGCTTGAAGAAATAAAGCGCGCCGAGGATAAAGAGGCTCGTGATAGGCTTATGAAGGAGGCTCGCGAGTCTATACGTGAGAGCCTGCGCAGCTGTGACGATGCCTTTAGCGGTATTGATCTCGGTGAGCTTGCAGCAGATCCCGATTATAAGCTTCCTCGCCCGCTTCGCGTAGGTGACAAGGTGTACGTTACCACAGTGGGGCAGGAGGGTACTGTTACCGCCCTTGCCGATAAAAAGGGGCAGATATCCGTCAGTGCCGGTATACTTAAAACAAAGGTCACAGAGGATAAGCTGAGATTGCTTGAGAATGGTGTTACCTACCGTAAAAAGCAAGAGCGCCGCGCCCCCTCGGAGGGAAAGGTAAAGCGTACCGTTATGTCCGAGTTCCGCATTGAGGTAGACGTGCGCGGAATGATAGGTGACGATGCCTGGTTCGTTGTTGATAAATATCTTGACGATGCCATACTTGCCTGTGTACCCTCTGTGCGTATAATCCACGGTAAGGGCACCGGTGCGCTTCGTGCGGCACTTTGGAAATATTTTAAATCCGATAAGCGCATACGCACCTACCGACATGCCGAGTACGGAGACGGTGATGCAGGCGTAACCGTTATAGAGCTTAAACACTAACGTAAAAGGAGTAAATATAATTATGAACTTTGAACCTTTAAAGAATTTTCTTGATAATTGCTTACCCAAGCTCGGCATTCCGGGCTCGGATACCGTAATATATAAGGGGCATGAGGAAATATTCCGCTATCAAAGCGGATATGATAACGTAAAGCTTGGCACGCCCGTGCGCCCCGATGCACTTTATCATATGTATTCGGTAACCAAGGTATCCCTTGCGGTAGCCGCAGCACAGCTGATAGAGCGCGCCGAGATAATGCTTACCGATCCCGTGTCCGTTTACTTCCCGGAGTATAAGGATCTTACGGTAACCTACACAAGGGCAGACGGCACGCAAGACGTGCGCCCTGCAGCAACCCCGATGCTTGTGCGCCATCTTATTTCAATGACGTCGGGTCTTGATTATAACCTCAACCGTCCCTCTATCAAAAGGGTACGCGAGCAAACGGGCGGCAAATGTCCCACCCTTGATATAGTTCGCGCTCTTGCAGAGGAGCCGCTTTGCTTCGATCCCGGTGAAAATTACCGCTATAGCCTCTCTCTTGACGTTCTTGGCGGAATTATAGAGCTTGTTTCGGGAATGAAGCTTTCCGACTACATGCGCGAGAATATATTCAAGCCCCTCGGTATGGAAAGCACCTCATTCGGTCTTACAGACAGTAAGCTTGAAAGGCTTGCTACGCAGTATGCCTACGATGCAACCTCTAAAAGTGCAACGGAGATAGCGAAAAATTACAATCCTTACGTTTTCGGCTCGGAGTACGATTCGGGCGGTGCGGGACTGATATCCTGCGTAGACGATCAGATATTGCTTGCAGATGCGTTAACTCATAAGGGTATGGGTAAGAGCGGAAACCGCATACTTTCGCCTTATACTGTCGATCTTATGCGTACCAATCTCCTTGGTGAAAGGCATCTTTCCGTATTCAATTCAAGCGCGCATATTGTTGGCTACGGTTACGGCTGGGGCGTGCGCACGAATATGCATCCCGAAACGGTGGGTAATATTATGCCTAAGGGTGAGTTTGGATGGGACGGTGCAAAGCTTTCTTATATTTCATCCTGCCCCGAAACAGGAATATCCATATTCCATGCAGAGCATATGGGCGCCTTGCACGGTACTGTAATACCGCGCCTGCGTAACGTTATCTATTCTTGCCTTGATTAAGCTATGAAGATAATAAAAATACATACCGGCGCAACACGCGCCGAGCTGCTTGAAATGCTGGGTGATAACGATCTTACAAACAAAAACGTTGTCTTTCACGAAAAGAAGGGAACGCCGCATATGACGGTTAAGGAGCGCGGCAGCCGCGTTACCTTAAGCTGCGAGTTTGTTGGCGGCGCAACCAAGGATAACGGATTTTTTGCGGGTACTACAAAATTTTCGGGCACGGTCCGTGAATATGACAACGGTTGCGTTATATCGGGTACGGTTATGACAGCGCCGATATTCCACGCCGTAATGCTTCTTATGCTTATAGCATCGGTAGTGCTTTGCATAGTTATGAAAAGCTTTAATGCAGTACCTATCTGCCTTGTGGTGTTCGATATATTTATGTATAAGGATGAATTTCGCAAGCAGGGGCTTATTGAGCGCTATATCGCGCGTGCGGCAAAGCGTGCCGGCGGTGGTAAAAGATGATACACAGTATGAAGCTTCGCCCCGAGCCCTTTTTTGCCATCAAATCGGGTGAAAAGACCTTTGAGCTTCGCCTTTATGATGAAAAGCGCAGGAAAATAGCGGTAGGAGATACCGTTCGCTTTACAAATACCGATACATCAGAGGTCATTGTGCGCAGGGTACGCGCGTTATACCGCTTTGATTCGTTTGCCGCCCTTTACGCCGCATTACCGCTTACAAAATGCGGATATACAAAGGAAACCGTTATAAATGCCTCTCCGCTTGATATGAGCAGCTATTACTCAGCGGAGCAAGAGGCTGAGTACGGTGTTTTGGCAATAGAGCTTGAATAAAAATGAAAAAAGTCCCCGTGGCTACCGTGAAGGTAACCGCAGGGGCTTTTCTTATTTATTTATTTTACCGTTAAGGTAAAGCTCTTTGTGTTTTTATCAAGCACGTAGTCAACAAACCAAACGGTCTGATTTTTTGATCCAACGGTGCTCGAAACTGTCGGTGATGCATCCGTAATAAGCTCTGCGCCACCGATAATTGCGCGTCCGTTTTCCACTGTAGGCTCTATCAGGGAAACAAAGCGCTCGGTTATAGGAGCTTCGCCGCAGTAATCAAAGGTATCGGTAAGCGTTATGCATTCGTTTGTCATCTTAAACTCACGCACAAGGCTCTTTAAGCTCTCGTCCGCATACGCACCCGCGATATCCGCACGGAAGCACCCTTCTGCGTAATAGGTATCCTTTGCGGCGTACTGCTTGCCGGTCTTTTGGATAAGAGTGCCGAAGAAGGGAACAGAGTGACCGAGAGACGAGGTCTCTATAAAGTCATAGCGTGTTGCATCTCTGAAGTACTGCTTGCAGTAAAGTCCTCTTCCGATATCCGATATAAGCTGCTTGCCGCCTTTTGCAAAGATAAACGTACCAACGTCGTTATGATTGTGGTGCTCGTTATTATTTCCTGCCTTTGCAGCAAAGCCGAAATCGGATGCACGGCGAACTACCCACTGAGAATCCTTACCGTAATATTCCGCGCATACGTTGTCCTCGGGATTGTTGTACACCTCGGGGTCAAACCATGTAGCCGAGCGTATCGCAAGGCAATAGCGCGCGCAGTCATCGTTGGTGTAGCTGTATTTTGCGGAATACACCTTAACGTCGTCGGGATAAATGCTCTTAAGATAGTGAGTAAGTCCTATCTGATAGGAAAGATTGATATCTCCGTCTGCAAAGGAAACCGATGCACGCTCGGAAAGGAACATCTTCTGTATAAAGGTGGATATGGTGCGCACCTTGGGTCTGGCAAAGTAATCAACCTCACCGTCCGTAAAGGTCTTAACCATATCGGCATATACGGTAAAGAAGCCGAAGCCGTAGTGCCAATAGCCCGTGCCTTCAAGGCAATAACCGTCGTCGTGTATGCCGGAAAGGTAATTTTCCATTATAAGATCAAAGCGCGGCTTAAGCGTCTCAAAAAGATCGGGGCGCATAAGCATAAACGTACATCCTACAGAACCGCCGCATACAGCCGCCCAGTTGTTCGTGCATCTTCTCTCCCACCAGAAGGTGAGGTTATTTGAGAAGGAGCTTATTATTCTGTAATTGATCTCGTGCTTTATTCTTTCTGCGATAACCTTATCAAGCCTCTCGCCAAGCATCGTGTATATTTCTGCAAGCGCAAAGCCCGTCTCGGCTGCGAAAAGATCGATAAATACGTTATTATTCTCTTCAAGTTTCGGGTGATGTGCAGGTAAGCACCAGGTGTATTCATCACATACAGCGAAGATAATATCCTGAAGATAGCTTAAGTATTTCTCCTCCTCGGGATATACCATAGCAAGCACGGAGGATGCAACAAGCATCTGTCTGCGTCTGAAATACTGTGTTTCGTAAATGTTGCGGTTACCGTCAACAAAGAAGCGCTTAAAATCGCTGTATTTTAGATCGGTGATCACCTTTCCCTCGCAGTAATCGTTCCAGTTCTTAAGTCTTTCTTCAAGGTAAGGGCGATATTCGGGGCTGTTTCTTACGGTATTGCTCCAGAATTCGGGATTTGTGGCTTTTCCAAGTAAATTCATAACAAAACCTCCTTATTCAAATACGAGCGTAATACTGTTCTGACCGCTCTTTAACACGAAATCGGCAAAGTAGATGGTTACACCGCGGGATGTTACCGCCTCTGCCGTGTTAACGGTGCAAACGTTGGGATCGTACGTAACGGTAAGAGCATCGATCTCAACCTTACCCTCGGAAACCGTAGGCATAACCTTGCAAACGATTCTGTCGGTAATAGGCGCATCTCCCGTATATTCAAAGGTATCCGTAAGCGTAACCGTAGTGTCGGTAAAGGCAAAGCTGCGCTTTACGCTCTTAACAGTCTCATCACCGTATGCACCTGCCATATCAAAGCTGAATACACCGTCCTCAAAGGTAGAAGGCGTCGCAGCGTATTCACCACCGTATTTTTGAACAACGTCACCGAAGTAAGGTGCACAGTGACCGAGAGAGG
>JAZRLU010000215.1:0-11694 GCA_045647045.1 Eubacteriales bacterium | reverse complement strand
ACCTGCCAACCGTCCTTTTTAGGCATCATAATATCAAGAAGCACAAGATCGGGCTCATAAAGCTTGAAGAGGCTAACGCCCTCCATACCGTCGTTTGCGCATCTTACCTTGTATCCCTCGTTTTCGAAATACAGCTTAAGCATCTCGCAGATGTTAGAATCGTCGTCGATAATAAGCAATTTTGCTTCCATAGTTTTAACCTCCTAAATGTTAACTTTGTTAATTTCTTTAAAATGTTTACAATTGTATTATAGAGGAAATATTTGCTTTTGTCAATAACAAATTATAAACTTTTTATAAAATATATGAACTTAAGGTTATTTTTTTATAAAATGGACATTTTTAACGCTATTTTCCTAAATATTACGTTTGTAAAAACGCAAAATACCGTTTATAAACGAAAATGAAAAATCAAGGCCTTCATATTTAAATACTTGATTTTGTTTTTGCGATATGCTATAATATTACCGACAAATTTTGAACCGACACATATACCAAAAAACAAGAGGGCATAAAAATGAAAGCGTTTTTTAACTACACCTTCCGCGTGATAGCTATTGCTTATTTCCCGATGCTCTTTATAGCATCGTTTATCCCAAAGGCTACAGACGGTGGAACGTCTTATGTGTTGAATTTACTGTTCTTCTTCCTGTATTCTTTCCCGTTTTACTGCGTATTTCTTGAAATAGGCTCAAGTGTTGAAGATATACCTACCTTTGGGCAAAAAACGGTAGCCGAAAAAGTCATACATATAATACGCTTGATCTTATCGGCGGTAATACTTCTTACGCTTATAGATATTTATGAGATGCTTTACGTTGCGATCACCGCTTCGGTTGCATTGCTGATTTTTAAGGCTTTAACGCTCATTCTGTTCCGCCCCGAGCGTGCAAACGGTGAGATAATAAAAACTCCTCGCTTTTGGATAACCGTTATCGCCGCAATTATTGCCGTAAGCTGCGCCTTTCTTATAATCCAAGGGGTAATTGACAGCAAAAATCGCCCCGATCCGTTAGAGCCCGTGCAAATATGCACGCAGGGCGAATACAATGCGGCTTATACCGTTCAATAATTGAGATATAGCTATAATTTAAGCAAGGAAGATCAATAAAAATAGCTTTGAGATATTGAATTATTTTTCTTTTTGTGATATAATATCAAGGATAATGTTCTAACGGTCCGGGTTTTGCAAAAAGCGCAGCAGCCGTTAATTCGTAAAAAGGAGAACCATAATAATGAAGCTTGGTATCGTGGGACTTCCCAACGTGGAAAAAAGTACCCTTTTCAATGCACTTACAAATGCGGGAGCAGAATCCGCTAACTACCCCTTCTGCACAATAGAGCCTAACGTAGGCATCGTTGCAGTGCCCGATAAGAGGCTTGAGGTTTTAAGGGATATGTACAAGCCCGAAAAGTTTACCCCTGCAATAATTGAATTTGTTGATATCGCAGGTCTTGTTAAGGGTGCAAGCCGCGGCGAGGGTCTTGGCAACAAGTTCCTTGCAAATATCAGAGAGGTGGATGCGATCGTACACGTAGTACGTTGCTTTGTAAACGACGATATTACGCACGTAGACGGCAATATAGATCCTATGCGTGACGTAGAGACGATCGATATAGAGCTTATCCTTTCCGACCTTGAAATAGTTGAGAGAGCTATTGACAGAACCGTAAAGGCTGCAAGAGCGGATAAGAAGCTTCTTGAAAAGCTTGACGTGCTTAACAAGGTAAAGGAGTGCCTTGAGGCAGGCAAGAGCGTTCGTTCTCTCGGTCTTGACGATGAGGAGCGCGCTTGGATAGAGGAATCACGCCTTTTGACCGATAAGCCCATTATTTACGTAGCAAATATAGCCGAGGACGAGGTTTCCGGCGAATATGAGAGCAATGAAGGCTACGTAGCCCTTAAGGCACACGCAGAATCAGAGGGTAGCGAGATAATTGCCGTAAGCGCACAGATAGAGGCAGAGCTTGCCGAGCTTGAGGGAGAAGAGAAGATGAGCTTCCTTGAAGATCTCGGTATAGAGGAAAGCGGTCTTGATAAGCTTATCAAATCCGGCTATTCCTTGCTTGGTCTTATAAGCTTCCTTACCGCAGGACCTAAGGAGGTACGCGCTTGGACCATTAAGCGCGGAACAAAAGCTCCCGGTGCGGCAGGTAAGATCCACTCGGATTTTGAGCGCGGATTCATTCGCGCAGAGGTAGTTGCCTTTGACGATCTTGTACGCGAGGGCGACCGTACCAAGGTAAAGGAAAAGGGCTTACTTCGAAGTGAGGGTAAGGAATACGTTATGAAGGACGGAGACGTTGTAGAATTCCTCTTCAACGTATAATAATAGAAAACGTGCTATCTTTTCGATAGCACGTTTTTGTTTTTTTGCGGTCAGTCGTTATCCGAGAATTTTATAACGTATTTATCGTTATATACCGTCTCGGTATCCATATCCTTAGCATAGATCTTATCTATAACTATACCTTTGTCATAATTGATTATAAGCTCGAGTCGATCTCCAAACTCATCTATCGTATGTGGGTACTCATATCCCGTGCCGTACGAGCCGAAAATAACCGTTTGCGAGGTATAAAGCAAGGCTTCCGCCTTATAGCACTCCAAAAGCGCGCCCGAGGTGAAATAGGTGCACACCTCATCACCGTTTCTGAATACCGCACAGTAATCCTTGCCCGTTTCATAATCGGCGGTTATATATTCCGTGTTACCAAGCCGAATGCGCTCACCGGTGTAAATTTCATATTCAGCACCGTAAACGGCAAGAGTTGCAATTATACTGTCAAAAAGCTCCTTTTCGTCCTCATTTGGAGTCGGCAGAACGCATTTATCTATTTTAATGCGCGACATAAGAAGCTCTATCATATCGGGAAGGGTGCTTGTATAGGTTGGAGTTATATAAACATACAGCTCGGTTAGCCCTGCTGCGGCAACGTATTCCGATATTTCATAAGCGTGCGATCTTTTATGCGCCGATGAATCAAAGATAGCCGTTACCTCACCGCTGACAAGGATCATATCACTATCATCCACAGAGCTTGCCGTTATCGCTTCACTTGTACTGCTATAGGTGGTAAACGTAAAGGAAAGCGCGGCAAGCACGGCGTAAGAGGTAAGCATAATGCCGACAAAACGCCTTTTGTTCTTTATATCTGTTAGAAGGAAAACGAAAAACATCAAGGCTAAGATCACGGCTATGATTTTCACCGCTACCGAGGCTGATGAGGTGTATGCTATCGGGATATCCGATAGCACGTCGGCAAGCATACCGATAAGGTTACCTATGGCAATGCAAAGCTTTCCTATACCAAAGGCACCTCCAAGCAAAAGCGTGATGAGTGCCACGATCAAAAACAGCTCTGTAAGAGGCGAAAATACAAACGTTGTTAATATCGAGAAGGTAGAAAAGCCGTCAAAGGTAAGCGCCGTGATCAAAAGTGATGCAAGTATTGCAAAGAAGGAGAATATAACCGATAGGCGTACGTAAGCCCAAGCACGCGCGCGGAGCGTAAGCCTTCTCTCGCCGTTATCCTGCGCCACGTATTCGGCTGCGGTTATAAGTCCCATAGTTGAAAGCACAGAGAGTAAAAAGCCCGTATCAAGCGCAGAATGCGGATTGATAAGGATGATAAGCACCGCGGTAAGCATAAGAGATGTAATACCGTCACGGTTGCCGCAGGCAAGCACCAAAAGTGATGAGATTATAAGCATCACTCCTGCCCTTACGATCGTTACGGGGAAGCCGGTTATAGCCATAAATATTAAGGAAAACAGGCAAGAGGATACTATCCTGACCTTTTTGCCGCATCCTAAAAGCGCAAGCAGCTTTTCAAGCACGCCGCAGATTATAGCAAGGTGCATACCGCTGAGTGAAAGAATA
The DNA here is from genome assembly GCA_045647045.1 of Eubacteriales bacterium. Classification (GTDB taxonomy): domain Bacteria; phylum Bacillota; class Clostridia; order Oscillospirales; family CAG-272; genus UBA1740. The sequence continues at coordinate 7,810 of JAZRLU010000215.1, read as the reverse complement.
TGTACAATGCCTATTCTTGTAAAGTCAAGCTCAAGCTTTGGAGATATAAGATCTCGCTCTCCAAGCAAAAGCGCCGCTATCAATCCGCCTGAATACTCATCGGTAAGCGCGATAGCACGGTTTGATATCGCAGAGCGCCATTTTGCAAAATGAGATGATACGGGCAGCTCTCCCTTTGCCAGCACCTCATATTCGGATACGGTAAGCCTTGCCGAAAATCCGCGTGCGGCATAATAATTTTTAAAGTTGAACGAGCCTTCGTCCTCAAAAGCGGTGATCTTGCCGATAAAACGAACGGTATCACCCTCTGCTACGTCACCCGAATAACCGTAAACGTAGGTTTTAAGCTTATAGCTTGCGCGGTTGCCGTTTACAGTTTCCGTATCAACGTCATAAGACGTTACTGTTGATGAAATTTCCTCTTTAGCAATAACACGCGCCTCTACCTCGGCATCACCGTAATAATCATCCGGATAAAATACAATGCCGAAATAAAACGAGGAGAAGAGAATAGACATAATCAGTGCAACCGCGGCTATAATAAATCTCTTTTTCCGTATTGCGGGAACAAGAAATACGCATAGCGCTAAAGCAAGCGCGGCAATAAACAGTATTACGCGACCGTAATAGTCGGATAATGATGATAAGATGAAACCGCCGAGAAAGACACATAGTATCATTCCCAGCGGTCTGTTTTTTAATATATTCATACGCCCTTTTCTTCGTCTTGTGCAGAATATCTCATAGACGATCCCTTAGGAATTACAAAGTTGAATCCGTTGCGTACTACAGAGAAATCTATATTTTTAGCACCCTTGATCTCTCCGTCTATACATATAGCTATAGGCTCATCAAATTCCATTTTGAAATGTGAAACGCGCTTATACGTTATATGCTGCATTGCTTTTTCGTTTGTAAGATACGTACCCGCCTGATATGATCCTACCAAGCCTATAAACGTAAGCCTTGATATTTTTTTAATGATAGCGATATCCATCTGACCGTTATCAAGCAATGCCTGCGGTACGGCGTTAAATCCGCCTCCGCAATAACGGCCGTTGCCTATAGCGGTAAGCAAAAGCTCTGAATCAATAACCTCACCGTCATCAAATATAATACGCATCTTTGTGCCGTATTTTTTGAAAAGAGCCACAACAACTCCGCCGATATATGAAAGACCGGGAGTTGTAAGCTTCATACGCTTAAGCCTTGCAGCCTCTTTAACAACAGAGCAGTCAAAGCCGATGTTTATCATATTTGCGCAATAATAATCGTTAACCTTTATAAGATCAAGGGAAACCGTATCACCGTCCAGCTGCGCTTCAATATTAGAAAACAGCTCGGTATTAGTGAAATTCCTTACAAAATCATTACCCGATCCGTGGGGAATAACGCCAAACTCAACGTTAGGCTCGCAGGGTGCGCTGTTAACTATCTCATTTATAGTGCCATCACCGCCAACGCAGATAAACCTTTGCTTATCCTGCGTTGTTTTAACCATAGATCTTACGTATTCGGTAGCATCACCAACGCTTACCGTATAGTAAATTCTATAGCTTACCATACGCTTTTGGCAAGCGGTACGAATTTTGTCGGTCATTTCAGCAACCGATTTTTTCGCTTGCTTTAAATTCTTACCTGACATAGGATTAAGAATAAAATGGTATATCATAAAAATCTCCCGAGAGAGTATTTTGCGAGTTTCATTAAGCAACATTATATCATATCGCGCGCATTTTGTCAATAGTTAGCAAAAAACGGTATATTACGGACTCTGCGTCAGATCTTTTTGCCCTTGATCATCTCAAAATAAGCGCGTGCCGCTTGCTCGGTCTTATTATTGCCAAACGTGTAGTAGGTCTTGCCTGCAAGATCGGCAGGTAAATATGTTTGCTCTACGTAGTGATTGGGGTAATCGTGCGGATACTTATAGCCCTTAAAGAGCGGTGAGCGCAAAATTTCGGGTATTTCGCATCCAAGACCGCGGCTGATATCCTCGCATGCCGCGTGATAGGCAAGATACGATGAGTTGGATTTTGGGGCGGTAGCGAGTATACAAACCGCATTTGCAAGCGGAAGTGCCGCCTCGGGTAAGCCAAGCTCCCTTGCACTTTCACACAAAGAATGCGTAATTACGCCTGCCATAGGATAAGCGCATCCTATATCCTCGGATGCGATCACCTGCAAACGGCGTACTACGGAAAGGATATCACCCATGGCAAGCAGCTTTGCAAGATAAAATACAGCCGCATCGGGGTCGGAGCCGCGTATAGACTTTTGTAAGCAGGATAAAAGATCGTAATGCACGTCACCGTCACGGTCAAAATGCCCAACAACAGAGGGCAAAAGCCGTGTAACCGCATCAGCCGTTATCTCATCGTCGGATATGTAAAAGGCATTTTCGATAATACCGATGCTCATTCGCACGTCTCCGCCGCAGGTGTTGCCGATATTAAGCAAAACATCGTCGGCAACGGTCTTTTGCGTGCCGAATTCCTCGTTAAGCACGTTTACGGCACGGCGCAGGGTGGGAACGCAATCGGCACCCTTTACCGATTTAAATTCAAATACGGATGAGCGTGAAAGTATAGCCTTGTATACGCAATAATACGGATTTTCCGTGGTGGATGCGATAAGCGTGATCTTACCGTTTTCCATAAATTCAAGCAAAGACTGCTGCTGCTTTTTATTAAAATACTGGATCTCGTCAAGATACAGCAGCGTTCCTTTACCCGAAAAGATATTCTCGCAAGAGGATATTACTTCTTTAACGTCGTTAAGGGTGGCTACGGTTGCATTAAGCTTGTACAGCTGCATATCCGATGCTTTTGCTATAATATTGGCAACGGTCGTTTTACCCGTGCCGGGAGGACCGTAAAAAATCATATTGGGAATCCTGCCGTTTTCAACAAGGCGGCGCAATATTCCGCCCTTACCCACAAGGTGCGTTTGACCTGCTATATGATCAAAGCTTTCCGGGCGAAGCTTGTCCGCAAGCGGTTGATTTGCCATAAAATCTCCTTTTGCTACGATATGCTTCCGTAGCTGATATCAAATATATTATTCAGTCTGTTTTTCAGCCCCGCGTGCTCCGGCAAAGCAAGCTCGGGATCTGTTTGCGCTATAAGCTTAGCCGCAGAAAACGCCGCGCCAAACAGCTCGTTATCATCACAAAGCTTGGCAAATTTAAAATCAAATCCACCACTCTGCCTAAAACTATCTGCCGTATTTAGAGAAAAGAAGTCTCCGGGACCTCGCATCATAAGATCGCGCTCCGCGATCTCATATCCATCGTACGTGGTGCGCATAATACCGAGGCGCTCCATTGCCTTATCACTTTTAGCATTGGATACAAGTATGCAATAAGACTTCCTTGATCCGCGCCCAACTCTGCCGCGCAACTGATGAAGTGAGGATAAACCAAACCTATCGGCGCACTCTATTATCATAAGCGAGGCATTAGGCACGTTTATACCGATCTCTATTACCGTAGTTGATACAAGAACGTCTATCTCGCCTGCGGCAAAGCGGTGCATTATCTCATCCTTTACCGAGGGCTTCATCTTTCCGTGCAAGCATTCAACGCGAACGCCTTTGAGGGCGCTACGCAGATATCCCGCGTGCTCGGTTGCATTGATAAGCTTATCGCGCGAGCCGGCGAAGGGAGAAGAAAGCGAGCTCGGTACAACCGTATCGGTCTCACCGTCCGTATCCTCGATAGCAGGGCAAACCACGTAGCATTGACCGCCGAGGGCAACCTGCTTTTTTATAAAATCATTTATGCGCTCACGGTATCCGCCGTCAACCGCAAAGGTATCAACCCTTTGCCTGCCGCTTGGAAGGTGAGTGATCCTTGATACGTCAAGATCTCCGTACATTGCAAGTGCAAGCGTTCTCGGTATAGGTGTGGCGCTCATAACAAGCATATGCGCCTTTTGCCCCTTTGTAGCAAGAGACGAGCGCTGTGCTACACCGAATCTGTGCTGCTCGTCGGTTACAACAAGTCCGAGATTCATAAATGAAAGCTTATCGGAAATAAGCGCGTGCGTTCCTATAACTACCTTTGTTTTGCCCGATGCAACTTCTGCATAGATCCTGTTTTTCTCCTTTTGCGAGGTACTTCCAAGCAAAAGCTCTACGCTTATATCAAGCTTTGAAAAATAACCACTAATTTCTTCAAAATGCTGGCGTGCAAGTATTTCGGTAGGCACCATAAGCGCCGCCTGGTATCCGGAGGATACCGCGATATACAAAGCAAGAAGGGCGCACACGGTCTTACCCGAACCAACGTCACCTACAATAATACGCGCCATAGGCGTGATAGCACCGCCCTTACCCAAAACCGTATCACGGTAGATATCGTTTACCGCCTTTTTTTGATCATCGGTCAATTCATACGGCAAAAGCTCTAAAACGGGCGCAAGAGAGCAGGGGGAAAACTTTATTCCCGCGCCGCGATCCTTAACAGAGGAGCACAAAGCCACTCCGAGACCGAACAAGAGCATTTCATCAAACGCAAGGCGCGATATAGCGCGCGAAAGCATTTCTTCATTTAAAGGAAAATGCGCGTTTTTTATCGCCATAGAAAGCGCGGGCAGGGAATGGCGGTAAAGTAGCTCAGGGGGTATATGGTCACTTACCGATTTTACGGCATCATCAATTACAGAGCCAATAAGGCGCTCCAGTATTTTTGATGAAAGCCCCTCGGTAAGCGGATAAACGGGAACAAGATCGGGCAGGGGCTCTCCAGAAAGATAGGGCTCGTATTTAGGGCTTGTCATACGTACCGTATTTGCCGACGAATAGGATATCTTTCCAAAGAATCTGAAGGTAGCACCTACCGTAAAAACGTCTTTTACAAACGGAGAATTGAAAAATACTATTTCGATCGCACCGCTATCGTCAAACGCCTTGAATTTGGAGATAGTCATACGGTTTTTAAGCTTTGCGCTGCGTACAACGGAACCTACGGTAAGAAGAAGGGCTACGGGCTCACCCTCGGTTGCAGTTGCAACCGTTTTTATGTCACCGCGGCGCTCGTATGCGCGGGGGAAGAAATATATAAGATCGTGAACGGTCTCAATACCAAGCCGCTTTAATTGCTCGGCACGGCTTTTTCCAACGCCCTTTACAGAGCTTACCGGTAAATCCACAAATGCCATAAGCCACCTCCTCATTTTTATTCTACCTTTTATTGTACAACATTTGCAAACTCTTTTCAATATCTATCGCTCAAAAAAAGCAAAAAAATAGACAAATCCATTATTTATTTATAAAATGTTTAAAAATAATATTATTTTAATATTTACTTTCTTGCCTGTTTGTGCTATACTATATGGGTATAACTATACTTTTTGGCAAAAACAGGAGTCGTTTTACCGATGATCAGAGAAATCAAGGAAGGAAAAAGCTACAGCTCGCTGATAGCAATTCTTTCTGTTTTTACACTTATCCCGGGGCTTCTTTATTCGCTGCTTGGCGAATTTGTTACCCCCGTGCTTATACCGCTTGCCGCATCTCTTTTCTTATTTGAGCGCCCTCAAAAAAGGATCTTATCCTATCTGGTGCCGGTTGCAAGCATCGCTTTATCCATTATAGTCAACGGCCTTGGCGGAATCACCGTTTGTATTCCGTTTATTGCAGCGTTGGTTCTCACGCTTTGCTACAGATTTTCAAAATCCAAGGCTGAAGCCTCCGTATATCTTACCGCCATCATCTTTTCAGGCATTCTTCTTTCGTTTTACTTTGCCGGCGCAAATGCAGCAGGCTCATACGGCTTTTCCGAGGTTACGGGATACTATTCAGACGTTTTGATGCAGATGCGCGATTTGCTTATCGATGCCGCAAAAGCAATGCCCACGGGTGAAGGCGTGATCGGGCACGGCAATTTTAACTACGGCACGGATATAACCCCCGAGCTTGTGGGTGAAGCATTTGACCTTTCGGTATCATATCTTGTAGGCATACTTCTTACCGCGGCATTTGTCATATGCGGAATTTCCGTAAAAATATTTACGGCTATCACGTTTAATAACTGCAAGCACGGAATGCTCCGTTCCTTCTCGCACTTCATTCCCACGTCGCTTATTGCTTACGTTTACGTAATAATCTCCATAATCACGGCATTCCCGATTGGAGATAGCGTATTTGCGATATCACTTACCAACCTTTCGCTTTTCTTATCGGCTGTATTTTTGTACACCGGCTTCCGCTCACTTACGGCACTTGCAGCCGCGATGCCGCGCCGCGGATTCTTTACTATGATAGTAGTTGCTGCATTTATCTTTATGCCTACGGTGGCAATGCAGATCACATCCTATCTTGGAGCTTGGTTCTCTATAACAAATTCAAAGAGCAACGATCCTGAGGCATAATTCCTTTAATTACAGGAGTATGATATGAACAAAAATAACAAAAATCAGGTGCTTTTTGCTACAAAGCTGCAGCTTATACTTTGTATAGCGCTTTGCCCGATAGCAATAGCAGCCTACGCGCTTTTGCGTGAATTTACGCAGATAGATTCAATATTTATCGCCATAGCAGTAGCACTTCTGTACCTGCTTGCGGTATCCATAGCGTGGATAAACAGAGAGCGCAGCACCGAGGCAGCCCCCGCCCCCGGGCTTAACAACCTTTTAAATGAAACCTCGGTAAAGGCGATAAAGAACAGTGCATCCCCCGCAATTATACTCGATTCCTACGGTACACTTTTGTGGTATAATACGGCTATGCACAAGATTCTTGACGAGCACGGCAACTTTATAGGCAGCAATCTTATGACTCTGCTGGAAGGCCCGCTTGTTAAGGAAAACTTTTCGGACAAGCCGATAGAGCTCTTCGGCGGTCTTTACAGAGTTGAAAGCTTTGAGCTTTCGGCAGAGAATGACGGACTTTATCTTGCCGTGCTGTATGACGTTACCGCGCTTGCAACCGCACAGAAGCTCTATAAAGAGGAGCGTATAGCGATTGCATATATAGCTATCGACAACATTGACGATATCGTTCAGTACGTTCACGATAAATACAAGCAGGCAATTGCCGAGGTTGAGGATACGCTCAGAGAATGGGCTGAATCTCTTGGCGGCATACTCAAATCCTACGATACGGATAAATACGTGCTTGTTATGGAATCGCGTATGCTTGATATGTGTATTGCAAACAAGTTTGATATTCTTGATAAGATAAGAAACAACCGAGTTGGTGATAGCATTGCCGTAACGGTTTCTATGGGTATTTCCGCAGCGGAAGGCACACTCGCAGACCGTGAAAATGCCGCAAAGGAAGCAATAGACTTAGCACTTCAGCGCGGTGGAGACCAGGCGGTATACAAAACGAGCACCGAAACCGTTTACTTTGGCGGAAAGACAAAATCCGTATATAAGCGCTCCAACGTTCAGGCAAGAACCTTTGCAAATCAGCTTATCGCAACAATGGCAAGAGCCGATAACATCATCGTTATGGGACATATGCACGGCGATTTTGATTCGTTTGGCGCATCCGTAGGCGTTGTAAAACTTGCAAGCCTTATCGGTGCTAACGTAAACATCGCAGTCGATATGAGAGACGATAACGTTCATCCTCTGATCGAAATCATGCAAAGCGTCCCGGGATACGAGCAGGTGTTCGTTGACAGAGCAGAGGCTATGGATCTTATAGGTCCCGATACCCTTATAATTCTCGTTGATCATAATACGTTTATCCGCGCGCAATACTCCGATATAGCCGCAAGAGCTAAGGAAGCGGTTATTATCGACCACCACAGAAAGGCATCCACGCTTCCCGATACGGTTAAGCTTGCTTATATAGAGCC
>JAZRLU010000214.1:0-3400 GCA_045647045.1 Eubacteriales bacterium | reverse complement strand
TATAAGATCTCCCTTGCGCTTGTAGGTCTCTGCCCTCTCGCTATCACGGAGTGCCTCTCTTTGTATGGCAAGCTTTTTCTCGGTTCTTGATTTTGCATTTGCAATAAGCACGCGAATATCGTGTGCGCGCTGATGGATCTTTTCAAGCCTGTCCTTCTCCGCAAAATAGCTATCGAAAAGCTGCGCTAACGTATCAAAGGTGCGGTAGGATACCGCATCTCCAAGATAGGTTATGTCCATATAGGAGTAATCCACCGGCTTGCCCGTTTTGTCTACGGCAAGCGTGGGCTTGTAGTCCTCGTTTATAAGAAGCTGCTGCCACGCGGAAAATACCGAGTAAAGCGTCTTTTTGTCTACCTGCGCCACGGGCACGTCTACAGCGCCCGATGCGCGATAGGTAAGCTCGTGCGCGATCTGCGTTGCTATACCCGAATAGGTAGAGGTTATAAACTTTTCAACCGTGCGAGTTTCGGGGAATGCGGAAAGCTTTTCGTAAAACAGCTCCTCGTTTATCTCGGTAGGCAAAAGCTTCTCTTGCATTTCGGGCGCCTTGTACTTCAAGCCCGGAAGTATCTGGCGGATGCTGCTTGCCGCAAAATCTATCATTTTTAAAGCTGAGATTATCTTTCCTTCACCGTCAAGCAGAATGAGGTTTGCGTATTTTCCCATTATCTCGCAAACTATCTGCATCTCGGATGGGAAGCCCATCTCGTCATATCCCGATACGTCAAATACAGCAATTCTGTCAAATCCCGGTTGAGATACGCCCGTGATCCTTGCACCGACAAGGCGTTTACGTAAGAACATACAGAACATAGGTGCTTTCAGCGGATTTTCCTTTGCCACGTCCGAGAGCTGAAGCCTCGGTGCGTTAGGACCTACGTTAAAAAGCAAGCGGCGAGACGAGCGCGCGTGATGCACAAAGAGATCTATCTCATCGTTTGCCGGCTGCATAACCTTTTCAATTTTCGCCTCGGGGAACTCCCGGCAAAATTCGCCGAGCACGGCACGCATCATACAAGCATCAAATGCCATATGCCGCTCCTTTCTTAACCGTTTTCGTTTTTCATATCCGCGATGAGTGCAAGAAGCGACTCACGCGTGTTTTCCACCCTTCCCTCTGCAAGAGCGGTAAGCATTTTTGAAATAGCCTCGCCTATCCCTTTACCGAGGATGCCGAGCGCCTTTATATCGTTACCGCGTACGGCAAGCATATCAGCACGGCGCGGGAAGTTTTGCGCGATTATAGCGTTTACAGATGCCGCAGTACCCGTGCCTACCCTACCGAGGCACTCGAGGATATTTGCCGCGCAAAGCGATACCTCGTCACCGTATTCTATGAGAAGAAGCTTAAGGGATGCATCAGACGTATTCGTAAGGCTTGCCATTGCATCTATTACCGCCGCACCGAAGGTTGCCGTTACACTGTCTGTCTTCATACGGCGCATTGCCGCGGTGAAGGTAGATGAGGGGTAAGAGCTGAAAAGCGCGATCTGCCTTGATCTTGCATCAAGCTTCATAAAGCTCTCTCGCGGCGGGAGGCATTCGGGAGTTATTTCGGGAAGGAATACGCCGATAACGTCAGCATATTCGGATATTATACCGTAAGCGCCCGCACCGCCGACAAGCTTATACCACTCCGTATAAATTCGCTCTGCCGATACGCCGCAAAGGTTCGGTGCTTTTTTTCTTATCGCAAGCGAGGTGCTTTCCTCTATTGTAAAGCCAAGCACGGAGGCAAAGCGTATGCCGCGCAGCACGCGCAGGGCATCCTCTGTAAATCTTACGCTTGCATCACCTACGGCACGTATTATACCTGCCTCAAGGTCAGCCATACCGCCCGATACGTCTGCTATACCGACCGAATCGTTATATGCCATTGCATTTACGGTAAAATCGCGGCGCAAAAGATCGTCTGCCAGCTTATCCGTATAAGAAACCGACACGGGGTGGCGCATATCGCGGTACTCACCGTCTATACGGTAAGTAGTTACCTCATACGGTACGTCATCGCAAAGAACCGTTACCGTTCCGTGCTTTATACCCGTATCAACGGTTTTTGAAAAAAGCTCCTTTACCTCTTGCGGCAAAGCGGAGGTGGTTATATCAAAATCATTGGCTATTCTTCCAAGCAGCGCATCTCTTACACATCCGCCGACTATATAAGCCTCATATCCGTTTTCCGCCAAAACCGAAATTATCCTTTTTGCACCCGACGGCATATCTATTTTGATCATAAAGCGCCTCCTTTCACAAACGTATATTCTTTATTTTAGCACATTTATTTTGTTTTGTAAAGTATATTGACTTTTTTATTTTTTAGATGTATACTATGGGTAACCAAAATAACGATCGGAGGGTTACCCCATGACCATCAAAGAGGATATTTTAAAACGTAACGTACCAAGCCTTTTCACATCATTTGGCAAGACAGTACAAACAAAAGAGGATTTTGAGGCGATCGTGCCTGAGATCAAGGAGCTTCTTATGCGCGAGGAATACGGAGTTATGCCTCCGAAGCCCGATAGCTTCAGCGTGGCATCCGTGCCGGGAAAATACACTAATTTTGCAGGCAAAGCTGACCATAAGGGATTTACACTTACCGCACAGGTTTACGGTAAGGAGGTAAGCTTCTATTTCAGCTCTGTTATCCCCACCAAGACAGAGGGTAAGATCCCCGCATTTGTTAATATCGCCTTCAACCGTGCACCCAACTTCAGGCAGCCTACCGAGGAGATAATCGACAGAGGCTATGCAGTATTTACGGTATGCTATGAGGACTGTACCACCGATAACGGTGATTTTACAAACGGAGTTGCAAGCGTGCTTTGCCCCGATAGAAATGCGCCTGATGCTACCGGTAAAATTGCTATGTGGTCCTGGTGCATTTCACGCGTTATAGATTATATTTACACCCTTGACAATATTGATCTTGATAAGATCGCGGTTATAGGTCATTCCAGACTCGGAAAAACCACTCTGCTTACCGCCGCATTTGACGAAAGAGTTAAGTATGCGTGTGTAAACGATTCCGGCACGTCCGGTGATGCACTCTCACGCGGTACTGTAGGCGAAACTGTTTACGATATAACCTCAAGATTCCCCTACTGGTTCTGCCCGAACTACTTCAAGTATGCAAACAACGAGAATTCTTTACCCTTCGACCAGCATTACCTGCTCTCGCTCGTTGCACCCCGTGCACTCCTTTGCGGAACTGCAAAGGAGGATCAGTGGGCCGATCCCGTAAGCGAGCTGCTTGCACTTACGCTGACCGACGACGTATATGCCCTTTACGGTATGCCCGGTCTTGTACACCCCGATACCGTTCCCGAAGCGCCCTTCAAGCTCCAAGAAGGCTCCTGCTCCTTCCACACAAGGCTTGGCTCACATTGCCTTTCCC
>JAZRLU010000213.1:0-8712 GCA_045647045.1 Eubacteriales bacterium | reverse complement strand
CTTAGCGAAGCTTCACCTATGGTGAAGCCGCTTATGGCTATTGCGAGTGCCGCTATGGCAGAAATTATATAATATTTTGACTTTCAGGTGAATGCAATGATAACGGAAAAACAAAGCAAAAAAAGCACAACGCTGCTTATATTTATATGCTGGGCGCTTTACGCCTGCTCTTACATAGGAAAGCTTAACTACGCCGCAAACATCACACGCGTTATGAGCCATTACGGCGTAAGCCACGCTGATGCGGGTATGGTAAGCACTCTGTTCTTCTTTTCGTACGGTATAGGACAGATCATACACGGTCTTTTCTGCAAAAAATACAATCTCAAATGGATGGTATTTATAAGCACCGCATTATCGGCAATATGCAACGTTACGATCGCGCTGACAGACTCATTCGATCTGATAAAGATACTGTGGCTGTGTAACGGCATAGCCCTCTCTGCCCTTTGGCCTTCCCTTATCCGCCTGCTTTCGGAAACCGTAAGCTACCGCGATATGGCGCGCGCAAGCGTGGTGATGGGAACTACGACGGCAACCGGCACGTTCATTATTTACGGACTTTCCGCCACCTTTGCCACGTTTACAGACTTCCGCCTTATATTCGGTGTTGCCGCTGCCGCACTTGCCGTTTCGGCGCTTTTATGGATATTCTCGATCGACGGTATATGCAAATCGGTAAGGGAGGAAAACGAAACGCTTGAGCCCACCCTTAAGAAGGAGGCTGATCCTGCGGCAAGCGCCGGCAAGGGAGTTATATACCTTATGATCTGTGTGCTTGCAATAGCCGGAGTAGCTACCAACTTTATCAAGGACGGTCTTACGACCTGGGTGCCCTCCATACTGAAGGAGCGCTACGCGATCGACGACTCGCTTTCGATAATCCTTACGCTTGCACTGCCCGTGGTTACGATCTTCGGCAATGCCTTCTCTGTTGCAATGCACAAGAGAATACCCGATTTTATTTACCAGTGCACACTCATCTTTGCGATATCCGCCGCTATAATACTTGCCATACTCGGTGCATTTGAGACGGCAAGCCTTGTTCTGCCGCTGATATGCTTTGCCGCGGTATGCTTCTTTGTTGGCTCAAACAACAGCCTTATAACCTCAAACTTCCCTCTGTTTATGAAGGGAAAGGTCAACTCGGGACTGATTGCAGGCATACTGAACGGATTTTGCTATGCGGGAAGCACGTTAAGCTCTTACACACTCGGTCTTATTGCTGATAACTACGGCTGGAAAACGGCGTTTACCGTGTTGCTTTGCGTATCGCTTGCAACCGCGGCGCTCGTTGTGATCTACGTACCGATAAAGGCGATAATAGCAAAGCGCGAGAGGATAGCCGACACGGAAAGCACAGAGAGCACAAATAAAGATATTTAAGGCACATAATTTACAGCCGTCAAGGCTTGAAGCTGAATTTTCATTTTGATATAATAGCTGTGAGGTAACAGGTATGCAAAGCATTATTCTTGATACAGACGTTGGCTCTGACTGCGATGATATAATGGCGCTTGCCCTGCTTATATACGGCAGGCGTGAGTGGCAGACGCATATAGCCGCAATAACCGTTTCAAACTCCACCCCCTACAGTATAGGCTGTATCCGTGCTGTGTTTTCCGCCCTCGGAGAACAGACACCCCCGATAGGCGCACCTATGCCGGGCGTGCCTGCGTTTGATAAATACGCACGTGCGATAGCCGAAAGATACGGCAAGGAGGACGGCGAGTGCGAAAGTGCGGTGCGCGTTATGCGCCGTGCACTCGCATACGGATCCGACGTTGTGATAGCCGCGGTAGGACCGCTTACAAACGTGGCAGCACTTATCGAAAGCGAGGGTGACGATATATCCGAAAAAAGCGGCACCCAGCTTTTGCGTGACTCTTGCAAGCAGATCGCAATAATGGGTGGAAAATTTGATGCACCCGTGCCCGAATGGAATATAAAGCTTGATATTGCCGCCGCAAAATGCGTTTTTGAAAAAGCACCGTGCAGGATAACCGTTATACCGCACGAGGCGGGCGAGGGAGCTATTACGGGCGGATTTCTTCTAACCTCCCCCGATACGCCCGTATCGCTTGCATTTAAGCTCTTCCCCGGATGTGACAAGCTTTCCGGCAGGCACTCCTGGGATCCGTTTACAGCGCTTTATGCCGCAGGCTTTAGCGGTATGTTTGAGTATAAGCTCGGCACGGTTACCGTGGATGACGACGGCAAAACGCATCTGGAATGCGGCAAGGGTATGCACAGCGTTGCAATGCCGAGGCTAGAGGACGGCGAGGATATGAATGCCGCGAAGGCACGTATTGCGGCATATATCGATACACGGGTATCATCATTATTCGCATAAAGACAAAAGAGGACTTAAGATATGAAATCTAAAATGACCGTAAAGACGGTGACCTTTGATATTTTATACGCGATATTTGCAGGCATTGTTGTAGGCACTGCATACCACTTTTTCCAAAACAGTAACGGCTTTGCCCCCGGTGGCGTTGGCGGACTTGCAACCATAATCCACCACCTGCTTGCAGACAGGGTAAGCTGGGGCGTTTTGATGCTTGCATTTAACATTCCGATATTCGTGCTGGTTTCCGCGCTTATCGACAAAAAGCTTGGCATAGTGCTTTCGGTTTACCTTATAACCCAATCTCTTTTGCCTAACGTTTATAATCTCATCGGGCTTCAGCCCTACTCGCTTGCCAACAACGGCGAGGACTTTAATCTTATATTTGCCGCGCTTGCAACCGGCGTTATATCCGGCTTTGGCTTTTCTCTGATGCTTCGCCGCTTTGGCGCAAGCGGCGGCACGTACGGCATTTCCGCGCTGATCAAAAAGGCGCATCCCGAGATGAATATTGCCTACGTATCCTTTATTATGGATACGCTTGTGGTGTTTATTGCCTTCTTTGTTTACGGAATGCGCGTTACCCCCGTTATCTGTACGCTGATCAACCTCTTTATTGCAAGCGTTATAGTTGATAAGGGGCTGAGCGGTCTTAAGAGCGGCTATAAGTTTGAGATCATCACCGATCAGCCCGACGTTATATCCGAGGAGCTTATGACAACTCTTAAGCACGGCGTTACCGAAATACGCGTGCACGGTATGTACTCAGACAGTGACAAGTATATGCTTGTGTGCATTATAAACAAGCGCCAGCTTGGCGATATGATGAGGATAATTAAAAAGCACCCCGGCACGTTTGCCTCCTTCAGTACGGTAAACGAGGTGTTCGGTAACTTTAAAAAGATAAACAAGAAAGGAAAAGAGGAGCAGATATGAAAATTCTTTTTATCGGTAACAGCTACACGTACTTTAACGAAATGCCAGAGCAGCTTGAAGCGCTTATGCGCGAAAACGGATTTGATATAACCGTGCACTCGGTTACAAAGGGCGGCAGAAAGCTGCGCGAGTATGCAGACGTAGACGATAGCTACCGCGAGGCTATAGACGGCTACGCAAGCGAGGGCGGCTATGACGTGCTTATCCTGCAGGAGCAAAGCTTTTATGCGCTTGTTGACAAGGCGGAATTTATCCGCGGCGTGTGCGAGCTTACAGAGAAGGTAGGTGCTAAGCGCACAGTTCTTTACGCCACCTGGGGCAGGGGGGACGGATGCCCCCTGCTTGACGAGCACGGCTGGACAAGGCGCAGTATGACAGAGGGTCTTGCCGCAGCATACGCCGAGGCGGCAGAGCGTATATCGGGCGAGGTAAGTGCCGTTGGCCGTGCCTTTTACCGTATGCTTGAGCTTTACCCCGATACCGCACTTTATACGGACGATCTTTCCCACCCCTCAAGGCTTGGAACAGCGCTTGGAGTGCTTACTCACTACAAGACCGTAACGGGTAAATTGCCCGAAAAATTCGCATCCCTCGCGCTTGACGAGGTAACGCTTCAGCATATGTTAGAGGTGCTTGCTTAAGACGGGGTAAAAAAACCAAAGAGTAAACAACTATTTACATTTTGCAAGAATTTAAACAAAAAATCATCGCACCGGGAGGTACTTATATGACACAGTCAGGAAAATCAAGGCTCTTTTACGTTTTATCACTCGTATGCTTTTTGCTTATCATTTCATTTACGGTGATCACTATAATGAACGTTGATCAGCTTATAGAAAAGAACAATCAGTCCACCAACACAAACGAAGAGATAGGAGAGGCTATAGGCTATGCTCTGTCTCTTGGAATTATGATGGTATTGCTTATCATTTATACCGTTGTGACCGCCGTGCCCGCGCTTTACAAGATAGTTGTTGCTATCGTTAACGGCTATGCGGTTGGAATAATATCGATCTTCTTTGATGCGATATACACCTCGGCTAATTTTGTGTTTGTGATCACCGCAACCGTGAACAACGGCTTTAAGGTTGACTACAGTATGGTATGGCTGCTTGCCTGCACGCTGTTCTCTGCCCTTGCTTTGGTATTCGATATTCTTGCAGTTAAGGCTAAAAAGACGTTGAGATCGAAGCACAAGGCGGTAAGAAAGGCTATAGCACGTATAGAGGCAGAATGCGAGGCGCACGCCCGCGAAGCAGAATAAGGAGAGGCTATGATATACACCCCCATTACGAAAATTGCACTTAAGCTTTGCTTTGAGATACACCGTGATCAAAAGGACAAAAGCGGTATGCCCTACGTGTTCCACCCCTTTCACCTTGCGGAGGGGATGACGGACGAATATACCGCAACCGTTGCCCTTTTACACGACACGGTTGAGGACTCGGATATGACCATAGAGCGCCTGCGTGAGATCGGAATACCCGAGGTATGCCTTGAAGCTATCGATCTTCTTACGCATAAGGACGGTGTGCCCTACTTTGATTACGTTGCCGAGATCGCAAAAAATCCTATTGCAAAGGCGGTAAAGATAGCAGACCTTAAGCACAACTCCGATCTTACGAGATTTGACACCGAGCCCGATGAATACGCGATGAGAAGGCAGGAAAAATACCTCACCGCGCTTAAGATGCTTGGCGCGGAATGAAGCTTTTACTTGTAGACGGGCATAATCTGCTTTTTCAGATGTTTTTTGGTATGCCCAACCGTATTATGGGCAAAAGCGGCAGGTATATTGAGGGCGTTATAGGCTTTGTGGGCGCGCTTGGCAGGATAATCGATATGACGGGGGCTACGCACGCGGCGGTGCTCTTTGATTCCGAGGGGCATAACCCAAGGTGCGATATTTTGGAGCAGTACAAGCAAAACCGCCCGGATTACAGAGATGTGCCCGATGAGGAAAACCCATTTACCGTACTGCCCGATATTTACCGCGCGCTTGACGTAATGGGGATCGCGCACGCCGAGATCAAGGAGTGCGAGGTTGATGACGTTATAGCATCCTACACCCTCACCTACCCCGAGATACAAACGGTGATATCATCCTTTGACAGCGATTATTTTCAGCTTATAACGGATAAGGTTACCGTGCTTCGCTACAGAGGTATGGCATCGGTTTTATGCAATAAGGAATACCTTTTTGAAAGGCTTGGGATAACGCCGGAGCTTTACGTATCGCACAAATGCCTTGTGGGGGATTCCTCCGATAACATAAAGGGTGTGCGCGGCATAGGCGCAAAAACCGCAACGCGCATCGTAAACAAGTACGGAGATCTTGAGGGGCTGCTTTGCGATACCTCTGTAATAGAGGAAGTAAAGCACCGCGAGGCAATAGAGGCGGCAAGGGACAAGCTTACGTGCAACCTTGCCCTGATACGCCTTACGGCAGGCAAGCCCTTGCCGTTTGAGCACAAGGATATGAAATTACCGACCGAGCGCAAAAGAACTATGGAGATCATTGATGCGCTTGGAATATAAAACGAGCATACAAGGCAAAACGTCCTGTATGCTCGCTTTTTATTTTGTTTTTAAATCTACAAGAAAATGCACACTTTTTGCCGCCCTAACTTTATTTTGTACCATTAAAGTACAATAGCGCGGTGCATAAGGCACGCCAAGGCTCTCGCGCCAACGTGCAATAGTATCTTTACCTATTGCCTTTGCAAACCCTGTTTTGGCTGCGCCGGGAGAACCAACCGAAGGGTGCCTGGCGAGTGCATCTTTTGCTATAGCTTTTGCAAACCCCGTTTTGTCTGTGCTGGGTGCACCAAAGGGCAGAAGTCAGGCTGCAGCTTTCGCTACAGCCTTTGCAAACCTCGTTTTATTTGTGCCGAGAGCACCGATCAATCGGTGATGCCGAAGTGGATAAGGCTTATGCGATCGTCAAAGTGCGGGAGCACGTCGTGGCAATCCTCGCCCTTTCCCGATGCGTGATTGAAAACGTTAGACTCACGGTAGAAGGATGAGGGACTTACGTGCTTAAGCTCGATCTCTTTATGATGATAAGGTCCCTGCATATTACGAAGATTGTTCAATACCGTAATCTCAAACGTATTTTTACCTTCCTCTATATACTCGCTTATATCAACGTTATAAGGAGCAAACATACGAGATGCGACCTCTTTACCGTTTATCTTAAGATGAATGGCACTTATACCCCTGCCCTTAAGAGCAACAAAGAGCGGCTTTTTCGAAAGCTCTATCTCGCGTTCGAGCACAAGCTTGCCTGCAAGCTCGGGATATCCCGAATCGTCAAGCGCCTCTATATTTACGGTGGTGGGAGCGGCAGTTATCTCGGGGCAGGAATCTATGCGGTATGCTACGTAGGTATCCTCAACGCGCTCGGGTATCTGTACGCCGAAGCTGCCGACGATATATATGGGCTCTATCTCCATATCGTAAGACAGAGAGTTTTTCATCGTTTCAAACGCCCAAGAGCGCGAAAGATGATCGTACGTTTTCTCGCTTTGCTTTATTCTCGATACAAGTACAAGCTCGTTTTCTCCTACCCTTACCTTACCCTTGATATCAAGCAGCTTAAAGCTCTTATCACGGAAGGTGCCCTTTATCTCGGTGCAAACGGGCTCACCGTTCAGGGTGATATCAAAGATCTCGGGCGTTTCGGTGCAAAGATATACCTCATTGGGAGCTATGTGAGATACGAAGGTATAAACCTGCTTAAGCTCTACCTCGCGGCGCATCTCGTTGATACGCGGAAGGATATCAAGCACGTATGCATCCTTGGCTATAAGCTCACCGTCAAAGTAGTAATCGCATCTATCAAGCGTAAGCGAATTGTAGCTTGCATCCTTTACGCGCCACTCTCCGCGCAGCGAAAGCTGCTCTGCCGCGCTAAAGCTGTTTGCCCTTGCGCGTGGCTCGTGCGTATCGATAAGCACAAGGCTCTCACCCGATGCAAACGTATGGCTACCGAAGAAATCGTAAAGCTCACCCGTTTGTATATCAAGGCGCTTGTTGCCGTGCGCGAAGGTTGCGCTTATCACGCTACACGTGCTGTTTACAAAGTAATGCATATCAAAATCGGGGAAGGTGCGCTTTGCGTACGTAAGTGCGCTCGGCTCGGTTATCGGATCGGGCTCTATTTCATCCACCGTTACTACCCTGCCGCCGTTCTCGGTAAACTCGGAAAGAAGTCTTTCTGTATTGGGAAGAAGTCCGAGATTTTCACTTACCACAACACGGCTGTAGCTCATATTTCCAACAACGAGCTTACCGCCCTCTACCCTACCGTGGCGCTCCATAATAATTTCATCGCCGAGGTGGTAGAGCACGTGGCGCCTCTCAAGCTCACGCATAACGTCAAGCAAAGCTCGGTTGTAGTAGTCTATCTTCTTTCTTGCATCGGCCGAGCCGGGAGACTTCAAGCCGCAATAAAGCTTCCACGCGGTGGTCTGATTGATGATAACAAGCGTATCCGCGCTTATCTTGCCCTCCGTAAGAAGCATACCTATGCGTGAGAGCGAATCAAAGAACGTATCGGCATCATCCCACCAGGGCTGCTGGCAGTACATTGCCGGAGGATAATCGCGCTTGCGTATTCCGCGCAACGAATATCCCTCAAGGTGGGGACAAAGCAGATTTATGCCCCTTACCATCTGCCACTCGTATATGCGCTTAAGATCGTTCAGCTCAACGCCGTGGCCCGAAAGAGCAAAGGTTTCCGAGAGGACCTGCTTTTTGCCAAGCTGAGCAGCCACAGAGCCGACGGCAGATGCGGTAAGGCAATCATATATAGGTCTGCCGAGCCAATCCATACCGGGGATGGTGAAATATTCGTAATGCGGCATTGATGCACCGCTTGATCGCATGGAATTGAAGAGGCCCTCCTCTAAAAGAAGGTGACCTGTGAAGCCGTAGCCGTGAGAGAGGCACCAATCGTATATCTGCTTGAAGTAGTTTTTGGAAAAGGACTCTGTTGCAAGCTTCCAAAAATCGACACGGGTCTGTTCATAGCTGCCCTCATCAAAGAAAAGCTCGTTTATGCGATCTATAAGAGAATAGCCGTACTTTTTCTCAAACTCGTCTACCATAGGCAGCGACCAAGGATAGCAGCCCTCACGCATCAGCTGAGGCTCGTCGGTAAAGAAGCCGCAAATGCTGTTCTTACACTTATCGTAATATACCTCGTATATTTCCTTGATAAAGCGTGCGATTACCTTCTCACTCATAACGTCAACGTAAAATTCGTTTACGTCATAATAATATCTGTAGCCGTTTTTAATCGCTACCGTTCGGGGGGCTGTAGCATTTTCATCCGTCAGAGGCTCTACTGAAAGCATCTTTGCCCAGTACTCCTCACCAAGGCCGTTTACCTTACCGCCGCCAAAGCCGGAGGGCCAGCCGTT
>JAZRLU010000212.1:0-2503 GCA_045647045.1 Eubacteriales bacterium | reverse complement strand
TACCCCATTATCTATATCAATTGCTTTTTCCAATATGGCTTCCATGGTATACCCTCTCGGCAATTTTTATTATACGTGCGCGCGGCACAAAAAAGCCGATGCCGCTTGGGCACCGTGCTATGCGGAGCTTTGGGAGCGAATTAACGCCGACCAAACAACCCCTGAATAATAGTATAACATTTAAAAATCCATTTTGCAACCCTAAAATAAAATATTTATTATTTATTTGACACAAAGCATGCTTTTTCGAGCGTCAAACGTGCGCTTTTATAAGAAAAATACAACGCGCATCCCGATCGACCGCATTGCAAGCCCCCGAGGTGCGCGTTAAAATCACACTAATATATTTCAAACTGATCGGTTGATACGAAATCCCAATTTGCAAGCTGCTGAGGCTTTGCAGAAAACAGCTGCGCCTGCTCACGCGCAAGCGTTTTCGTAAAATACGTTTTACAAAGCACGGTAACGGTACCGCCTTCACACTCTATTCTACATTCAAGCTCCTTGTTCATAAAGGGGAACGTGGCGCTGAGCATAGCGTTTATTAGCTTTTCAGCGGCACCCGTGTTGCCTTTTGCAATCATTTCTTCAAGCCCGTTAGCCTCGGTGGCAAGATTATTCCAAAAGTCCGAATACGCCGATCTGTCACACTCCGCAAAGCAGTAATGAGGGTCGGTGCCCGAAAGGATAGCACCGATAAGCGGCTCACACCGCTCCTTTAAAAATTCATCCAAGGAAGAAACGAAAGCCCTGCTGCCATCCGCATCGCCTCTTGCCGCACAAAGCACGGCGCGAACGTATGTGCGCTGCTGATTTTCCGATTTGTCATAAAGCTCCGATGCATCAAGAAACGCCTTGCACTCATCATAGCTATGCATATAAAGGCTTACCGTTGCAGCCTCATAAAGCAAGTGGCTTACCGTAGAAGCCATACCCCGTGTCGGCTTTATTCCATCATAAAAAGATAGCGCTTTGCGATAATAATGCAGCGCCTTGCCGCATTCGGATGCCTTTTGCGCAAATTTTGCGGTTCTGTAATAAGGATGTAACGCCAATGGGAACTCGAATTTCACACCAAGCGAAAGCAGCTTTTCGTAATAGCTGTTCATTTCGCCTTCGCATTCTCGCATCTCACTGTTCAAGCCCGAAAAATAAGCTATTGCCGCAACGTCGGCATCGGTGTCGGCAAGCGACTCAAGCTCATTAAGCTTCGGCACAGCCGCATCGAACTGCCTCTTTGAGATATCTATGAGCGCGGCGGTAAGCTGTATCTGTGCCGCAACGCTCTCTTCAAATGCACCTAAGAATATCTCCCCGAACATTTTCCCGTGAGTTGCGCGCCAAGCTAAATAGTTTTTGTTTTTTGCTACGGCTTCAAGATCATCAAATGAAAAATCCATAACGTTTTATCCCTCTTGTGTATTCCTGCATAACAAGCCGCTGTCTTGTGCGGCATATTCCGCTATAAGCTGCCTGATGCGGGCAAGCTTCTCGCCGTCACATACGTAAGCCTGCCTTGCCTTGACGAAATTTCCGCTTCCGCGCTTTTCGTGTGCATAGCGCGGGATAAGCTGAACGTGATAATGGTTATTCGGTCCATCGCACATTGTGCACATATAGACACGCTCACAAGCGTATACTTCCTTTATCGCAAGCATAAGGCGCTTTGCAAAGCGCACTATTTTTTCGTTTAAGCTATCGGGCGCCTCGCTCATATCGTGATAATGCGTAACGCTTGAAATGCACGCGTGCCCATCAGCCCGCGGATTACCAACGAAAAAGCACTCGATATCCTTATCCTCATATATAAGCTTATCCGAATTATCACCGTAAAGAGCACCGCCGCACTCCCTGTTAAAGCAGGTAGGGCATATGCCCATATCGGTAAGAGCTCCGGGTGAGAGGCGCAAAAGCTCTTCTTTTTTCATACACGTATCCCCCTCTTTACTAAAAAATTGCCGCGTATACCCTTGGGCGGCGCGGAGTTTTTATACATGCTTACGTATTGATTATAGCACCCGTACGGGTACGTGTCAAGCAGGTGCTACATACTGCCGCCGCGCCTGAATTTGCCGGGAGATATCCCCGTGTGCGCGGTAAAGTCCTTAATGAAGTAATACTGATCGGCATAGCCCACCGCCGTAGCTATCTCTGCCACGTGCAGGTTTGTATCGATAAGAAGATTGCGCGCCGCATCCATACGTACCGAGCGTATATAGCGCACGGGGCTTGTGCCCGTTTGGGTGCGAAAAATGCGCCGCAGGTGCGGCTCTGATACCCCTACGGCGCTTGCAACGTTGCCAACCGTAAGCTCGGGATCGGCATAATTCATACGTATATAGCTTGCCGCATCCGTAGCGCGTGTATCACTTTGCACGTACCCACTGCTTGCGCGCTCTAACAGGGCAAATACGTGATACAGAATGGATAAGCTTTCCGCGCCGCAGCCTGCACCGCCCGATCCGAGAAGCGAGCCTATGCGCAACAAATCGTTATGCACCGT
>JAZRLU010000211.1:0-2640 GCA_045647045.1 Eubacteriales bacterium | reverse complement strand
AGGGGTATCATCAGTGTTGTTATTACCGTCACCGTTGCCACCGTTATTGGTGTCGCCGTTGTTGCCGGTACCGTCGCCGTTATCGGGAGTTTCGGGCGTATCGTTGTTACATGCGGTAAGTGCGAATACGCTGAAGCACATGATGAGAACGAGCAACAAACAAATGATTCTGTTTTTCATATTTCTCCTTTTTTATTTGCCGAAATTGTATTTTTTCTTCCCGCTCCTTACGGCACTGGGGAACGGGCGGTAGCTTCGTGGTCCGCGGCAGCCTCCCGTAAGACTGTATGCGGTATGGTGCCAACGCTACTACGAAGCACCGATTTCACTCCACTTTGCCTTTAATATAATATCATAAACATTTTAGGAAATCAAGGCAGAAAAAACAGTTTCTACCTTTTTGACAATACCAGCCCCTTTCATTTGTGCAAAATGTATAATTTAACTATTTTTTCTATCTTTTCAGCGCTCGGGCACGAGCATGCCGTAGCCGCCGTCCTTACGCTTGTAAACAACGCAAACCTCGCCGCTTTGTGCATCGGTAAAGGCGAAGAAAAGATGCCCGAGCAGGTTCATTTGCAAAACAGCCTCCTCTGCCGACATAGGCTTTGGCGGGAAGGTTTTTCTGCGAATTGTAAACTCGCCCTCCTCCTCAAATTCGTCATCGTCCTCCGCTGTGAGAACAAATGCACCGCTGCGCATTCTCTTTTCAAGCCTCGTTTTGTTCTTGCGGATCTGCCTCTCAAGGCTCTCGGTTGCGCGGTCAAGCGCCGTTATGAACGTATCGCTTTCCTCTTCCGCGCGGAAGACCGCCTCGGCATAGGCTACGGTTATCTCTATAATTTTCGAGTTTTTCCTCACACGGCAGGTAACGGTAGCCTCGGTGTCCTCACCGAAAAATCTGTCAAATTTCGCAAGCTTCTTCTCAACAAGCTCGACAAGACTCTCACGCACCCTCATCTGCTTTCCCAAAACTGTTATCTTCATACGCTTTTCTCGCTCCGAAAGGAGCCCCTTTCTATAGATTTTCGCACAGAAAAAGCTCTAAGCGGCGCGCACGGAGAGGCGTGCCGCACGGTCACTTTCCCTCTGCAATTATATTATAACATAAGTTATAGTAAAAATAAATAATTTTCGTGAATTTTTTGAAAAAATTTAGCATTTTTCACATATATGCCCATACGCTGCCGCATGCGCTGCTATATTTTAAATAATATCCATTTTCTGTTATTATAATGTTCACAATTTGGTGCTAAAATATTGAGCGTAAAACGAAAAAGGTGGATAAACATGTTAAATCTTAAATCGATCAAAAAGGATTACGTAACCGCCTCGGAGACGGTGCACGCGCTTAAGGGCGTGAGCATTGCCTTCAGAAAAAGCGAGTTCGTATCCATCCTCGGTCCTTCGGGCTGCGGTAAAACAACACTTCTCAACATTATCGGTGGACTTGACCACTATACGGACGGCGACCTTGTTATCGGCGGAAAGAGCACAAAGGGATTTTCTGACAGAGACTGGGACGTTTACCGAAACCACAGAATAGGCTTTATCTTCCAAAGCTACAACCTTATTCCCCACCAGACGATACTTGGAAACGTGGAGCTTGCGCTTACGATTGCGGGCATCTCCAAGGAGGCGCGCATTACAAGAGCAAAGGAAGCGCTTGACAGAGTTGGTCTTGCAGGGCAGTACTACAAGAAGCCCAATCAGCTTTCGGGCGGTCAGTGCCAGAGAGTTGCTATCGCAAGAGCACTGGTTAACGATCCCGAGATTCTGCTCGCAGACGAGCCCACCGGTGCGCTTGACACGGTAACGAGCGTACAGATAATGGACCTTATCAAGGACATCTCCCGTGAGAGACTTGTTATAATGGTAACGCACAACCCCGAGCTTGCGGAGCAGTATTCATCAAGAATAGTAAGACTGCGTGACGGTGAGGTTACCGAGGACACAAATCCCTTCTCCGAGGAGGACGAGGCAGCCGAGATCGCGGCTATCAGAGAGGCAGAGGCAAGCGATGCCGCTGCAGAGGCTGAAAAGAGCGGCAAGGCGGCACCCGTTAAGCGTGAAAAGGCAAAAATGTCCTTTGCTACGGCATTTATGCTCTCGCTTAAGAACCTGCTTTCCAAGAAGGGCAGAACCGCTATGGTAGGCTTTGCGGGATCGATCGGTATCATCGGTATTGCGATGGTGCTTGCATTCTCAGCCGGCATCAAGGGCTATATTGCTTCAATGCAGGACGATATGCTTTCGGGTAACCCCATTACCATAACCGAAATGGCATACGATATCAACGTTATCACCGATATGATCAACTCAAGCATGGAGGATGAGACGGTCAAGGAGCCCCTTAAGGCATACGTAAGCTCTATGATCGAATACATATCCAAGATGAGCGAGATCAGTGAGTCCTTCTTTATCAAAAACGAGCTGTCACGCGAGTATATGAACTACGTTAAAGCTATGCCTGCCGAGTACTACAATGCTATGGTGTTCGGCTACGGAATAGACTTTAACAACTCTATCTACACGTCCTTTACCCACATTGACGAGAACGGCAACGAGGTAGTATCAAAGATATCCGTTTCCGCACTCACGAACATCTACACGTCGGTTCTTAAAGTCGGATCGTAGCCA
>JAZRLU010000210.1:0-1196 GCA_045647045.1 Eubacteriales bacterium | reverse complement strand
TTAAAGGAAAGCATTTAAGATCGCTTGAGGGAGAGCACACTCGCCCTACCTCGGAGCGCATTAAGGAGGCTATGTTTTCCTCCATACAGTTTGATATAGAAGATAGGCGCGTGCTTGATATCTTCGCGGGCTCCGGTCAGCTTGGACTTGAAGCACTCTCACGCGGAGCTGAAAGCTGCACCTTTATAGATTCCTCCCGCGAGGCTATGGATATCGTAAGGGCAAATATTGCACTTTGCGGCTTTGAAAGCCGTACACGGTACCTTGTGTCGGATGCTAAAAACTATATCCGCAAGGCATCGGGCAAATACGTGTTTGATCTTGTATTCATCGATCCCCCTTACGCAAGCGCGTGCGCAGGTGAGGTGCTTCGCCGCCTTGCAGACGGCGGTATGCTTGCAAACGGCGCAATTGCCGTGCTTGAATGCGGAGAGGAGACCGTTGATCCTGCGGCATTCCCCGAGTTTGAGATAACAAAGGAAAAGAGATACGGCAAAAAGACCGCGCTTTACATTATGCTCTACCGCAAGGAGGCAGGCAATGAATAAGAAGGCAAAAAGCGTTATTCTCCCCGGCAGCTACGACCCCGTTACGCTTGGGCATCTTGATATCATACGCCGCGCCTCGGAGGAGTATGAGGAGGTATACGCCGTTATATTTACAAACCCCGATAAGGAATACACCTTCTCACTTGAAGAACGCGTAAAGATGCTTATTCTCGCGTGTGACGAGCTTGATAACGTTCTTGTAAGCTACTCAAACGGTCTTGTTATCGACTATATGCGCGAGCACGAAATAGAGCTTATAGTGAAGGGCTACAGAAACGATGCCGATCTTGAGTATGAAAAGAAAATGGCACATTGGAATCTCACCCACGGCGGCTTTGAAACGGTATACGTGAAGGCAGATCCCCAATTCGAGCATATAAGCTCTACCCTGGCAAGGTCACTTATCGCAAATAATGCGAGCACAGAGGGCGTATTGCCGAAAAAAGTCACAGACTTTATCGCAAGGCATTGACAAAGCCTATAAAAATATTTATAATATATTTTATGTAAACAGCTCGGATACTCCGTGCATCATTTTTGAAAGGATAACGAAATGAAAGAGAAAATAGAGGCGTTAAGTGCCGCCTTCAACGAGGCTCTTGCGGCAGCCGTTACCGAGGAAGTCGGAGGCCAAGCGGTCTTAGGAAG
>JAZRLU010000209.1:0-5171 GCA_045647045.1 Eubacteriales bacterium | reverse complement strand
TATTTCCCCTACCTTAACGGCAGAGGTACTGTACGGTTACTGTAACACGTTAATGGAATCAAACAGCGAATTTATAAATTCCTCCGTCAAAACCTCACAGGATTCGATCCATGCGAACTTCATACCGTTATACCGCAAATCATATCTGTTAGTTTTACCATTTTCAATATCCACCGTGTACGACAAGCCTTCACGTGTGAAATCGGAAGGTAAAACTGCGATATCAGCATATGCGCTTCCAAAATACGGATCCTTTTTCGCTTCTTCAACGGCAGTATGATCGTATCCGGCCACATTAAGCAGGCTTGCGCGAACATCACGGTCTTCCCATGCATAACCGCAAAGGGCTGGCGTGTTTTTTCCATCGGTATGCTTTGTCGCGTCACGGTATATCAAGGTTGGCCAGATCTCTATTCCAAAAGATCTTCCCGGCGTGCGATCATACTCATATTCAAGCTCTTCCAGAGACTTATTATCTGCCTCAAGCGTTTTGCGCTGATCATCCGTAGGTGTTCCGCAAAAGACCCATAAGGGCATATAATCATCGCTTACTATACTGAAGTTTATGCACTGAGTTCCGAGCTCCATATTTCTCTTATGCAACGCATCAACAAACGCGGCTACGTCCTCATACGTATAGAAAAGCTTGTATATATTTTTGTTATCGGCGCAGTAATAGTATTCGGGGGCATCGCTTGAAGGAAAAATGGGAATATCCGAATTATATTCAACCGTTTTGTACCGCAACGTTACGGTAGCATCATCCTCGGAGTCTGAAGGCGCATCACCTTCGCCTTCGCTTGGCGTATTGCCACCGTCATCGGGAGGAGTAACAGTACCGCTGTCATCGGGATTGACGGTACCGTTTTCGTTATTATTTTCGCCACCGTTATCCGTATTACCTCCAACGTCCGGAGTATCGGGTGCATTACAGGAAGCCAAAAGCATAATCGACATCGAAAGTATGATCAAGATACAAATAAGTTTTTTCATTTGCGTTACCTCCTTAAAGCTGAAAATAAAGTAAATTTATGGACTTGCATACTCAAAAAAATCGCAACCGCACATACCCACATAATTATCCGAGCAATAATGCGGAACATCCGACGTATCAAACCACAGTATGGCGTAAATATAACTAAAGCCAGATGCAGCCATTGTATCTCGTGCCCACGCACCGCCGGGAGTTGTATTGTGATATCCAGTATGAACCAATATATTTCCCTTATGAGGATTGCTTGGGACTTGACAATCATATGCTATTACGCAATGTCCGTCTTCTCCATTAAATGATAAGTGTTCATTGCTGTCATAAGAATTTCTATAATTCAGACACATCACCGCTTTCCCCTCAACAAGAAGATCCCTTATCAGATTTACCATCTCTTGTTGCGATTCTTCACCCGAACCGGCGAATTCCATTTGCACAATTGACCCCGAAAAATCTTCACTGAATCCGCCCGTTACATCAAGATAATTTACGATAAGATCATAGATCTCATCTTCATACAAGCCATAACTCTCGGGAGTATTATTACCATACATTCCCATTCCAAGCGCCATAGATATTAAATACAAATGCACTGAATACGGTGCAAATTCATTAACGTAACTAACGTATCCTGCATCGCTAAAGGCTATCTCGGATTCATCGCCTTCATACATAGTTCCGGGAGCTCCATAATTCAAATCATTTGCAGGATAATCCATTGATTCAGGTACAAACCGATCATTGTGATGCGCATCATAAAACGTAAGCAAGGATGCTAAAGCAACATGCGAACACGTGCCTTTTATATTTGTTCCGTAATAATTGATTAACGTCCTATAATAGTACGATGGCGGCGTTCCCAATGCAGGATTTGGAACCCATCCTGCTGCTCCAACAGTTACTTCCGCAGCAGATGCCGGTAAGGCATATGCAAATAACAGCGCAATCACCACCACAGCGGACAAAAGAATAGTTAACGTTTTCTTCATAATACATAGCCTCCGAAAATTAAAGTCACCGAAAGCGGTGCTACTTTATTTTAACACACACTCGCGCGGCGTGTCAAGGCTGTGACGGAAAAAATGAAAGATTGTCCACATAAATATAAAAAATCGGAGAAAACCGAAGCTTATACTCGGTTTTCCCCGACAACGTGATAGCTATGCTATCATATATTTTCCCTACCTTAACGGCAGAGGTACTGTACGGTTACTGTAACACGTTAATGGAATCAAGGAGTGAGTTAAGGAACTCATCCGTCAAAGCTTCGCACGATTCAATCCATCCAAACTTCATGTCGTTGTACCACAAGCTATATTTATTGCTTTTACCATTCTCATTATCCACCGTGTACGACAAGCCTTCACGTATGAAGTCTGAGGGTAAGACCGCAATATTTTTATAGCTACTGCTAAAAAAAGGATCCTTTTTCGCTTCTTCAACAGCAGTATGATCGTATCCGTTCACATTAAGCAGGCTTGCAAGAACGTCTCTGTTTGTTTCGGAACGACCGCAAAGCACCGGCGTTAACATACCTTGGGTATGCTTTGCCTCATCACGGTATATCAGGGTTGGCCAGATCTCTATTCCAACAGATCTTCCCGGCATGCTATAATACTCATATTCAAGCTCTTCCACAGGCTTATTATCTGCCTCAAGCGTTTTGCGCTGATCATCCGTAGGTGTTCCGAAAAAGACCCATAAGGGCATATAATCATCGCTTACTATACTGAAGTTTATGCACTGAGTTCCGAGCTTCATGTTTCTCTTATGCAACACATCAACAAACGCGGCTACGTCCTCATACGTATAGAAAAGCTTGTATATGTACCCATCGCAATAATAATACTCGGGAGAATCACTTGAAGGAAAAATGGGAATATCCGAGCTATATTCAAGCGTTTTGTAGCGCAAGGTTACAGTAGCATCATCCTCGGAGTCTGAAGGCTCATCACCTTCGCCTTCGCTTGGCGTATTGCCACCGCCATCGGGAGGAGTAACAGTACCGCTGTCATCGGGATTGACGGTACCGTTTCCGTTGTTATTTTCGCCACCGTTATCCGTATTACCTCCAACGTCCGGAGTATCGGGTGCATTACAGGAAGCCAAAAGCATAATTGACATCGAAAGTATGATCAAGATGCAAATAAGTTTTTTCATTTGCGTTACCTCCTTAAAACTGAAAATAAAGTACATTTATGGATTTTCATATTCGAATGCCGTACATCCGCACATATCCATATAATTATCAGAGCAATAATGCGGAACCTCACTTGTATCTAACCACAGTATGGCGTAAATATAATTAAAGCCAGATGCAGCCAATGTATCTCGCGGCCACACATTATTTCTTCCAATGTCATGATATCCCGTATGAACTAATATGTTGGCTTTGTCAGGATTATTGATGTTTTGGCAGTCATATGCTATCATACAATGCCCTTCTGTTCCATTAAAAGCCAAATTTTCATTGCTATCCGAATAATTTCTGTAATTCAAGCACATAACAGGAATTCCTTCTGCAAGCAATTCTGCCATATAAGACACCATTTGATCCTGCGAATCAGCCCCGCCCGATGCATACAGCATCCGCACTATAGAACCGGAAAAATCTTCACTAAAGCTTCCTGTTACGTTAAGATAATTTTCCAGAAGAGCACATATCTGATCATCGTATAAGCCATAACTTGCCGGAGCATAGCTATCGTACATCCCCATTCCAATCGCCATAGATACCAAATATAAATGTGTAGAATACGGAGCATAAGAATTAACATAATTACGATATGCTGCATCACTATAGTCCAACTCAGATTCATCACCTTCATACATAGTTCCGGGAGATCCATAATCCCAAGTGTATATTGGGAAATCCATTGACTCAGGCACAAAGCGATCGTTATGATGAGAATCATAAAACGTAAGCAAAGATGACAATGCAATGTGGGCACAAGTGCCCTTTTCATTCGTTCCATAATAGTTAAGCAAGGTTCGATAATAGTACGATGGCGGCGTTCCCAATGCAGAACTTGGAATCCATCCTGCTTGTTCAAGAGTTACTTCCGCAGCAGATGCCGGTAAGGCATATGCAAATAACAGCGCAATCACCACCACAGCGGATAAAAGAATAGTTAACGTTTTCTTCATAATACATAGCCTCCGAAAATTAAAGTCACCGAAAGAGGTGCTACTTTATTTTAACACACACTCGCGCGGCGTGTCAAGGCTGTGACGAAAAAATGAAAGATTGTCCACATAAAAATTCATATACGTTTTTTGTGCATATTGTATATTCTCGCGTTTTTATTCGTTTGCCGTACGTAAAAGCGATAATGCGGCAGGCTCGATCAAAAAACGGTATGAGCCTGCCGCATTATCTGTAAATAGGTGTATTTTATTCCGAAAGTAGCTTTTCGAGTGCCGCGATCCTTACCGCTATGGCAAGTATCTCGGATGCAAGCTTTACCTCGTTATCCGTAGGATAAGTGGGAGCTATACGCAGATTTGAATCAAGCGGATCGATACCGTAGGGATAGGTTGCACCTACGGAGGTAAGCACAACTCCGCACTCCTGCATAAGCGCATAAACGCGCTTTGCCGTGCCCGGCATAACGTCAAGAGATATGAAATATCCGCCCTTCGGCTCCGTCCACTCTGCGATACCGAGAGGACGCAGGGATTCGAGTGCCTCAAGGGTAAGCTTGAATTTTTTACCGATAAATCCTGCAAGAACCTTCATATGACGGTCAACCGCCGCGGCATCCTTGAAGTATGCCGTGTGGCGAAGCTGATTGAGCTTATCGTAGCCTATGGTCTGCACACCGAGATATTTTGATATCTGCTTAAGGTTATCAACGGATGCCGCAAACATAGCAACGCCCGAGCCCGGGAAGGTTATTTTTGACGTGGAGGTATAGTAGAATATTCTGTCTACGTTGCCACACTTCTCTGCCTCGGTAAAGATATCGAGAAGCTCATCCTTATCATCCGTAAGATGATGCACCGCGTATGCGTTATCCCACATAATACGGAAATCGGGTGCGGCACACTCCATTGAAGCAAGGCGGCGTACGGTTTCATCCGAATAGGTGTTACCCGTGGGATTGGAATACTTGGGCACGCACCACATTCCCTTTACCTTGGGATCCTTAACAAGCCTTTCAACCTCATCCATATCGGG
>JAZRLU010000208.1:0-2915 GCA_045647045.1 Eubacteriales bacterium | reverse complement strand
TACCCTTTGAGAGCACCGCGCCGCGCCGCATATCGGCGCCGTAAAAAAGAAAATTTACGCAAACGTACGAAAAGCCCTCTTTTATGTTCATAACGTAGGACGAGCCGCGCGGCAGATATGCGACAGAGCCGCTACGCGCGGTGAAGCTATGATCGGAAAATATATATTCAACCTCGCCGCTGAGGAAATATACAAGCCCGTCATACTCACGCCTTTTATTTGAATTATCTATAACACCGGCACGGTTTTCGCCGCTGAATACCGCAACGATATCGATAATAAGAAATTTATTTTCCATAACGCACCCCTTTTGATACAGTATATATCAAAGCGGTAATTTTGTCAATAATATGATCGAAAAATCCATTTAATCAAATAATCAATTTACATTTACGCCTTATCGGTGTATACTTAAATAAAAAAACGAAGGATTACGTATTATGCCTTTACTGTTTAATGAAACGCGACACGGCATAGACCGCCAATACGAGGCGGCGCGAGCTATGGCAGACGTTAAAAAAAGCGAGCAGCTTTACAAAGAGGTGCGCGCCGCTTACGATAGCGAAAAATATAAAACGCTTGGCAAGGGTAAGGCTATGGAGCTGTTTTTGCAAAAAACAGAGCTCTTCATAAATCCGTACGATATCTTTGCCGATATGATATATGACGAAAACACGCCGACAAAAATACGCCGTGACACCTTCTTTGATTTTCATAAAAAATCAATGGAGGCAAGGCAGCTTCAGAACGAGGGCGCTATTGAGGCGTTCCCCGACTTTGGGCACACAATGCCCGATTGGGAGCGGCTGCTTAAGCTTGGCATATGCGGCATAATTGCCGAAGCCGAAGTGCTTGCCTCAGGGGCAAATGAAGAAAAGCGCGCCTTTTACGAGGGGATTTGCGCGGCGTACCTCGGTATATCAAAATTTGCTCAGCGCCTTTCGCTTGCATCCCACCTTACCGCTGTGGGTGAAGGGTGCGAGGGCGTTACGGTTTTATACCCCGATGCCACCCAAAAATGCCCTGCAAACCTTGAATTTGCGGCAAAAAATCTTTGGGCTATATCCACCTCCGCACCTCAAACGCTTGCCGAGGCGATGCAGCTTTACTTTGTATACTATGCCGCACAGCAGATAGCAGACGGTGCCGTGCTCCGCTCTCTTGGCTCTATCGACGTTTTGCTTTACCCCTTCTATGAGCACGATATAAGGGAAGGCATACTGAAAGAGGCGGATGCGCGCGAGCTTATAAGATACTTCCTTTTCAAATGGACGTCTATGCACGTTGAGGCAAACATCCCCTTTGATCTCGGACTTGAAATAACACCTCTGACAAGGATCATACTTGAAGAATATATAGCGCTTGACGTTCACGACCCGAAGATACACTTTATAGTAAAGGACGATACGCCGCGTGAGCTTATAAGCACCGTGCTTGATGCTATAAGATGCGGTAAGAGCAGCTTTGTTTTTATAAATGACAAAACCGTACGTGCCGCCCTTTCTAAAATCGGTATGAGCGAATACGATGCCGCACACTACACGCTTATCGGCTGCTACGAGCCAAGCTCAATAGGCAGGGAGCTGCCCTGCACGGTAGGCGGTAAAATAAGCCTGCCGCGCGCGATAAACGAGACGCTTGAAGCCCTTTATAGCGGCGAAAAAATCGACACGGTAAGCTATGACGGGCTTTATGCCGCTATTTTAGAAAACCTTCACCGCTACGTGCGCGTTACGGCAAACGAGATAAGGAGCGTTGAAGAGAAATACCCCTGCTTTATGCAAGCGCCTACCCTGAGTGCAACCTATACGGACTGTATGGCAAGCGGCACGGATATCTATGCCGGCGGAGCGAGATATAACAATTCCTCTATAAACCTGATAGGCGTTGCGACCTATGCCGATTCGCTTGCCGCGATACGCACCCTTGTTTACGAAAAGGGTGTAATAACGCTTGGCGAAATGTACAGCGCTATGAAAAACGGATTTGAAAACAGTGGGGAGCTTTTGACAATGATCCGCAAGGAGTGCGCAAAATACGGCACGGGTGACCCCTTAGCCGACAATACCGTAAAAGATACCGTTTTGGCACTTGCCACTACAATGAGAGCCACGCCGAACGGGCGCGGCGGAATTTTCCGCCCTGCACTCTTCTCTATAGACTGGATATGGAGACTTGGAAAACGCCTTGGTGGAACGCCTGACGGGCGCGCGGCAGGTGCACCGCTATCCAAAAACCTTTGCGCCGCCGCAGGTATGGATACCAAGGGTGTAACCGGCTTGATACGCTCGGCGCTTGTATTTGATCACACCGAATTTCCTAACGGAAGTGTACTTGATCTGTGCTTGCACCCTACGGCGGTAAGCGGAGATGACGGACTTTGTGCTATGCGCGGACTTGTGGACGTTTACTTTGCTGGCGGCGGCTTTGCCGTTCAGTTCAACGTAGTTAGCGCGTCCACGCTCCGTGCGGCACAAAAGGAACCCGAAAAATACAAAAACCTGCAAATACGCCTTTGCGGTTGGAACGTATTCTTCACCGAGCTTGACCGCGCAGCGCAGAATCATCTCATAGAAAGCATTGATAAGAATGATGAATAAGGCAACCGTTTTTGACATTAAGCGTTTTGCCGTGCACGACGGTGACGGCATAAGAACGACCGTTTTCTTTAAGGGCTGCCCCCTCTCTTGCATATGGTGCCACAACCCCGAGGGGATCAGCTGCAAGGCGCAGATATCCTATAGCGCCGAAAAATGCACGGCGTGCGGCAAATGCGCAAAAGCATGCAGCACTGGTGTACACGTGATAGGTGAAAGCCACGTTCTACACCGTGATCTGTGTACCGCCTGCGGCGAATGTGCCGCCGCCTGCCCCGCCGATGCGATCCGCATCTATGGGCGCGAGGTTACGGTGAG
>JAZRLU010000207.1:0-4772 GCA_045647045.1 Eubacteriales bacterium | reverse complement strand
GAACGACATGGCTACGATCCGACTTACCATAAGAGGCGGTAAGCTCTTACGCGTGGGCAGAGTTATCGTTCCCATCGTAAGGGCTATATACGAGAGGGATCTTGAAATAAGAAACTTCAAAAGCGAAAAATATTACGTTGTTCATTCGGCAGAGAAAACGGGCGGTGAGGTCATAGAGCTTACCGGTAAAGAGCACTTTGATGCCGATAAGCTTGCAGATTGCGAGCAGCTTGCCGCGCTTTATAACAGCACGGGTGCGGTGGTATCCTACGTAAGCAGCAAGGAGGATACTGTATTCCCGGGTAAGCTTTATTCGCTTTCAACCCTCCAGAACGTGCTCGGTAAAAAATATAAGATGTCTATGGCGGACAGCCTTAAGATAATACAAAAGCTTTATGAGGACGGATATCTTACCTATCCGCGTACCAACTCGGAATATTTAGCTACGGCGGAAAAGGATAAGATCAAGCAAATACTTGCAAACGTATCAAAGCTTGGCTACCCCGTAAGATTCAAGGACTCAAAGTCTATATTTGACGACTCTAAGATAGAGTCTCACTCGGCTCTTACCCCCACCTATAAGATACCGGATGCAAATAAGCTTACCGAAAAGGAAAAGCAGGTCTATTCCACGGTAATGCGCCGCTTTGTTGCGGTATTCTGCGCCGAGGAATGCCTTGCCGAAAAAAGCGAGATACGCATAAAGGTAGGCGAGCTTGAGGAGTTCGTTCTTAAGGGCACGGTGATACTTTCACCCGGTTGGACGAAGTATGACGATTACAACGCCAAGGATAGGGTATTGCCAAAGCTTGCAGTTGGAGATGCCGTTAATATAAACTTTGCACCGCAGGAGAAAAAGACAACTCCGCCGAAGCATTATACCATAGAAACGCTTAATAAATATCTCAAAAACCCCTTCAAGGACGATAAGGCAAAGGCAAAGGATCTTGAGGAAAGCGGGGAGATAGACGATGCAGAGGAGTACCGTGCCGTGTTTGAGGGCCTTGAGCTTGGCACAGAGGCAACGCGTACGGGCATCATAGACAATGCAAAGCGCAGCGGATATATAGATCTTAAAAAGGACGTTTATACGATACTGCCCGACGGTGAGTATCTTATACAGTCGCTCGAGCAGCTTAAGATCGTTATGGATAAATACAAGACCAGCGAGCTCGGTAGGGCATTGAAGCGCGTATTCCGCGGCGAGATCACGGTTAAGGACAGTGTTGCTATCTGCCAGGGCGAGATCGCCGAGATATTCAGAAAGGGCGGCGCAGATCCCTTACCCAAAACCCATAGCGTTGATACGGGCGAGTACGGCGAGATCATGGGCGTGTGCCCCGTTTGCGGCAAAAACGTGGTTCGCGGTAAAATGAGCTACGGATGCATGGGCTTTGGCTCGGGATGCGAGTTCAAGGTTGGTATAACCATATGTAAAAAGACTATCCCGAAGTACGAGGTAATGCGCTTGCTTGCCGAGGGCGCTACGTCTGTGATGCGCGGCTTTATTTCAAGCAAGACGGGCAAGAGCTTTGAGGGCAGGCTGATCATTGAGGACGGTAAGGCGGTATTCGATTTTTCAAAGAGGTAAGCGTAACAAAAAACGTTCCTTCGCATAATATACTAACGAGCAAGGCAACTGCTCAAACCGACATCTTGGAGGAACATATATGAATAATAATTGCTTCTGCCATCTCTTTGAGGATAATTGCTGCTTAGCGATCGTAATTGCCGTTATTCTTGTATTTTGTTGCTGCTGCAACCACTGATAAGCCATAAGGCTTAAAGGGCGTCCTTTCACCCGTGGGGCGCACCGCAGCATAGCAAGCGGCAGCTTTGCAGAGCTTGCTTTTATCCCATATGCATAAATAACAGCGGCATATTGCCGCGGCAGGCAGCAAAGGGGCTGCTTCGGATACGGTTTCGTATTTGAGGCGGCTCTTTTTTTGTTTTTCGGAATACGTATCACTGTAGCGGAATATAGTAGAACAAAAGGAGGATATAGATATGTTCGTGTATTCCGTAAGGGCTTCAAGTATAAAATTTTTCTCGGTGGTGATGCTTTCGCTGCTTGTGCTTCTCGGTCTTGTTTTTTCGGGCGATACCGTTTTTGCATCAACCGATACCGAGGGGGCTGCCGATTTTTCGGGCATAAAAACCAAGGAGGATAGGATCGCATTCCTTTCAGCGCACGGCGTTGCCGTAAGCGAGGATAGCGAGCGCGAGGAAAGCTTCGTTATGCCCGCAAGCTTCGATAGGGTGCTGCTTGAATATAACGAGATACAGAAGGCGCAGGGGCTTGATCTTACGCGCTATCAGAAAAAGAAGGTAACTCGCTATACCTATGACGTTAAAACGGATGAGAACGGAGGCGCATCCGTGGCAACGCTTATCGTTTACAAAGGCAGGATAATAGGGTGTGACGTGGCAAGCCGCGATATAGGCGGCAGCGTGCGCCCGGTGGTCAGTCTGTAAGCCACGGTGCCGATCGGATAACGTATTGTAACGGCGCTTAGACATTATAACCACAGCAAAGCCCGGTATCGGAATTATCCGAGCCGGGCTTTTGCCATGGCGGTATTTTATGGCGGTATTTTTTGCTAAAGTGTAAAAAAGTTGCCACAAAACTTGACAACGCGCGCGTTTAGTGATATTCTAAAATAAAAAGACCGAGAGGAGATCATATTATGGATAACGTTAATCAGTCCGTAGTTGAGGACGTGAACGCTACCGCCGATCAGCAGGCTGACAGCACGCCTGTACAAGATAGCGCGGCAGATGCGGCATCCGCACAGTCTATGGCTTATGATGAGGGTACAACTCAGGATAAGTCGGGATCAGATAGTGAAATAATTCTCAGCTGTAAGGACCTTTATAAATCATACGGTGATATCAAGGCGCTCAGCGGAGTTACCTTTGATATTCCGGAGGGCAAGATAATAGGACTTCTCGGACCTAACGGATCGGGTAAGACCACCTTTATCAAGATCGTTGCA
This sequence comes from Eubacteriales bacterium, assembly GCA_045647045.1. Taxonomy (GTDB): domain Bacteria; phylum Bacillota; class Clostridia; order Oscillospirales; family CAG-272; genus UBA1740. The sequence goes on along the minus strand of JAZRLU010000207.1, from coordinate 1,776 downwards.
GGTCTTCTTACCGCCGATGGCGGCAGCGTTACCGTAGACGGGGATGAGATAGGTGTAAAAACAAAGGCAAAGGTAGCATATTTGCCCGAGCGTAACAGTATACCCGAGCATTATACCGTTATCGATGCAATGGACTTTTACGGCGATTTCTTTGAGGACTTTGACCGTGCACGCGCAGAAGAGATGCTTGGCAAGCTCGGTGTTAATAAGCGCCTTAAGATAAAGAGCCTTTCAAAGGGTACAAAGGAAAAGGTTCAGCTTGTTATGGTAATGGCGCGCAGAGCACGCCTTTATATTCTGGACGAGCCTATCAGCGGCGTAGACCCTGCCGCACGCGATTACATCATCGATACCATACTCAAAAATTATTCCCCCACGTCCTCTGTAATAATATCCACGCACCTTATTTCGGATATTGAGAAGGCAATGGACGGATTTATTTTCCTTAAGTACGGAAAAATTGCCTGCATAGGCACGCCCGATGGGCTTGCGGCGTCGCTTGGCAAGACCGTAGATCAGTATTTCAGGGAGGTGTTCAGATGTTAGGCAAGATATTAAAGCACGATATGAAAACTATGTCCCGCTTTGCGGTGCCTATGTTTATCACCTCTGCTATAATTGCGGTTGTATGCTGCGCAATGCTTTTCTTCAGCCTTCTTGGCATCAGCCAAAGCAATCCCACAACGGATGCGGGCGTTGTCGGCACGATAATTGCCGCAATGACCTCGGCGACCTTCTATATGCTTGGTATAGTTGCCATAGCGGTTATTTCGGTGGTTATTACAATAATGACGGTTGTAAGATATTATAAGTCTCTCTTTACAGACGAAGGATATCTCAACATGGTCTTGCCCGTAAATACGTCCACTATGTTTAATGCAAAGATGATCTCTACATTGATATGGGCGGTTGCATCTCAGGTATGCACATACGTATGCATTATTGTTGCTTTGGTAGTGCCGATCGTGCTTTACGATCCTACGGCACTTAAAGCGTTCATAGACACTTTCATTTATGCGCTAAACCTTCTTACCTCAAGCGAAACGCAGCAGCTTACTGCCGTTACCGTAATAGAGGCTGTAAACGGTGCTTTCTACCTTGTGGAAAGTATATTCATTATCATAACGTCCATAACGCTTGGCTGCGTTATCTTCAAGAAGGCAAAGGTGCTTGCATCCATAGGTCTTTACTTCGTGATCACGTTTGCACAAGAGCTTTTGAACTTTGTGTTCCGCCTTATAATGACCACGGTTTCGCTCAACGAATACGTATCGGTATTCTCTATTACCTCCAGCGTATTCAATCTTGTTCTCACGCTTTGCATAACGGCGCTTATGTACTACGTTAACTACTACGTTCTCAATAAGAAATTCAATATCGAATAGCGCAATTTTGTGCTATGCAAAAAAGAGGAAAACGCCACCGTGCGTTTTCCTCTTTCCTTTTTACCTATGCATTTTCAGCTCGGTATTTTTATTTTATAAGGATCCATACTGCCATCTTGCTTTCCTCGCTCCATGTCTTACCTGCAGAGGAATAGTCGGTCAGCAGCATTTTTTTGCCGTTTGTCAGGGGTACAAGGCATTCCACAACGGCATCGTAGGGTGCTTTGCCGCAAACGGGCTCTACGTCTACGTAGCCATCGGGGGAAACTGCGATATCCACCGCACGGTCAACAGAGTAGCCAAGGCGGTTTTCCGCGGCAAGCATCACGGGTCCGCGGCGCAGGGCAATGTGCTTGTGTGCTATGGGATCCTCTTTGTCATAGGTGGGTAT
>JAZRLU010000206.1:0-5087 GCA_045647045.1 Eubacteriales bacterium | reverse complement strand
TATCCCTCCACCGCAGGTGGGCAAAAAGGAGCATTGTTATGATTTGCAAAGAATTTTCACAAAACGGAACGGAATACGTTAACAAGTTGATCGATGAGGCTGTAAAAAATGAAAGCAGGATTGCTACGGTATGCGGAAATTGGATCATAGATACCGCTGTGCGCATTCCGAGCAATTTTACGCTGATACTTGACAATTGCCATTTGAGAATGGCGGACGGATGCTTTTGTAATATATTTGTAAATGAACATCATAATACAGAGGTCGGCAGAACACAGGTGGGAACCGATCGAAACATTTCGATCATCGGAAGAGGCGAGGCGATTTTGGACGGCGGCGAATACAACGGACTTTCCGAAAAGACACAGCTTAAAAACGGCTTGCCCCCGATCTGGAAAAACAATCTTGTGCTTTTTACAAACGTGGACGGATTTAAAATTTGCGGTATATCCTGCCGCAACCAGCGCTGGTGGGCGTTGAATTTTATTTATTGCTGCAACGGACATTTAACCGACATTGATTTTTGCGCCAATGACACTGCCATAGATGAAAACGGAAACGTTTATCACGGCTTACGCAAAGGCAAGTACGCCGAGATCCTTGTGAAGAATGCAGACGGAATTGATTTGAGGCAGGGCTGCCATGATATTTTAATTGAAAATATCAGCGGATTTACAGAGGATGATACGGTTGCCCTGACTGCACTTAACGGCAATTTAGAGCAAACGTTTTCTGTGGACGGTCTTTCTCCCGATATTCATAACGTTACGGTAAGGAACGTAAGGTCGGCGGCATTTTGTACGATAGTTCGCCTATTAAATCAGGGCGGTATCAAGCTATACGATATTGTGATCGACGGTGTATACGATACGTCAGCCGACTCTGTTCACTGTGATAAGGGTATGTTTGCCGTTCGTATCGGAGATACGCACTTATACGGTACGCGCCACGCTACCCGTGATGAAACCTATAATATCACGGTAAAAAACGTTTATGGCAGAAGTGACTATGCCGTGGCGCTTGCGGGAGATATGGCACAGCCCGTGATGTACGGAATTGAGTGCGGTGACGGCTGCAAAATGCTTTTGGACAAGCGCACGGGGGCTTAGCTTGTCTTTTCCGCGATGGCAGCGTGAGGCAAATACATAAAACGAGGTAGTAATAATGATATACGTTAAAATTTACTGTGACAAGGATGAAAATGGCGAGGATATGCTCGTTTTCGATTCTGCAAAAGATGATGACAAATTCGGTTTTACCGTTGCGGGAAAGAAAAAGGGGTTTGAAGGCATAGATTACTTTAATTACTACACAAAGGTTTCAGGCGTAAACAACGTTGCCATAAGCCCCGAGGCAAAGGCGCTTTTCCTTGAAATGATTGGCAGTGAGGCGTGCCAAACCCAGTGGATGATGCAGCATTTTGAATTTAACTATTACTGCCGTAGCGATCGCGGTCTTGATGAGGGTAGCTTTTCCTTTGTTCCGCCGAATGCAAAAGAGGGAGATAGGAAGAAAAGGCTGCGCCGCGGCGAGAAATTTACTGTAAACTACAAGGTAGACGAAAGCTATTTTGATTATATGATCCCCTGCGAAAACGAGGCGCTTAAGAGCTTGGATATTACAGCTCCGGTGGACGAGCACGTGCTGCTTGACGTCTACTACCGCGAAATGCGAGAGAGGGGCGAGGAGCTTGGATGCGACGTGGAGACTATACGCAAAACGCCGATGAGGTATCTGACGGAAGAGCAAAAAGAAGTGATAAGGGCGGAGTACCGAGCTCTTGCGGCAGGCTACAGTGCGCAGGATTGGAACGAGAGCTGAGATTACGATCATGCCGCTATGATCGAGGATAGTATATCTGCGGCTATAATGGAAAAATATTGGAAGGTTATCAAGTGATAACCGAACGATGCCTTTGATTTAACCGTGCGAGCTTTAACGATCTTACCAAGATGCTTGACGGCTGCGATGAAAGTATGGATATTATCGTTTTGCCCGAGTACAGCGATGCACCTGCTGACGTAAAGGGCAAGGCGGTTTACAATGCGGTTAAGGATATTATGTAAGTATCCGTCATTGATTCCTTGCAAAAAAAACACGAAAAGGAGAAAAAAATGGAGAAAAATTTTCAAATTACAAAAGGACGATTGATTACTTTTTGCATAATGTGTATCTTGCCGACCTTTTATATTGGGTACGGAACATATTTCGTTTTGCGCGCTAACCTGTACAATAGCGCAGGAGTATATATTTGCTTTTATATTCTTCCGCTTCTTGCAATGGCTTTTTTTGCACTTATTCTTTTTTCAAAGATGCGCGCCGGCGGCAAAACAGCGCTGTGTATTGTCTTATGCTATCTTTTTATCCTATCCTCATTTTTTACCAGTTTATTAGCGTATGGAATAGAATTCCACTGTTACGAAAACGATGATATAGGCAAGAAGTACGATCGGGTTATCGAAGACTTTGAGGTTATGCCTACGCTCGATGAGCTGGAAGGCTATGAGAATGTGAAGCACTATTATTATGATAACTCAGGTTTTTTTTCATTCACTACCGATACACTGTCCGTTTATTACTCGGAAGATGAGTACATAAGACAAAAGGAGCTGCTTGATACTAAATACGTTTTTTGCAATGAAGATATCATCGACGATGAGTATACCGTTACTCCTTATGCGCAAATTGGGGATTACTATTTCCGCACGTTAGATTTTTCCAATGAGGCATATGGCCTGTACTATCCTAAGCGTCTTGTTTGTATAGCCACAAACGATAAGGATAAAAGCATTTCATATATGGCTTTTTACTCCTTTGACTATGATTATATCGAATCGTTTGATGAATTTATCCTCGATACATGCGGATGGAAATACATATTGGATACGAGCTGTACGAGCAATTGATACAGAACGCTGCACTAAATAGGCAGCGCGGTTTACAATGCGGTTTTTGCAGATTACCCGAAGAGAAAATAATTCGGGGGTAATTAAGCTTTTTGCACGTATCTCCATACCGCAAGATCAACGAAAGAACAGAAAGGAAACAGAGCTATGATAACGTATGGCGAATATGATATTGCGGTTTGCGGTGGCGGTTTTGCGGGCATTGCGGCAGCTTTGGCGGCGGCGCGCGAGGGTAAGCGTGTTGTTTTGTTTGAAAAACAGTATATGTTAGGCGGACTTGGTACCGCGGGCTTGATCACGATATATCTTCCGCTTTGCGACGGCTTTGGACATCAGGTTTCCTTTGGCATTGCCGAGGAGCTTTTAAAGCTCTCGATCAAATACGGCGCAGAGGCGCGTTATCCCGAAAACTGGCTTGACGGTGTGGGTACTCGTACCGAAAAGGATAAGAGATTTGAGGTACAGTACAATGCGCAGCTTTTTGCCATTTTGGCAGAGCAGCTGCTGATAGAAAACGGCGTGGATATTATGTACGGCAGCTACGTTGTAGGCGTAGAGAAGGAAAATAACCGTATAACGCAGCTTTACGTGGAAAACAAATCGGGAAGATGCGCGTACAGCATCAACTCTGTTGTAGATGCAACGGGAGACTGCGATATTGCTTGGTTTGCCTCTGCACCAACGGACACCTTCAAGCAGGGCAATTTACTTGCCGCTTGGTATTATTATACCAACGAAAAGGGATATAAGCTGCAGCAGCTTGGCGCATCCGACATTCCCGATGCCGAAAAAACCGAAAAAAGAAAAAAGCCGCTTGTTGATCGCCGCTTTACCGGTCTTGACGGCAAGGAGATCTCCGAGATGACGGTGCTATCTCACAAGGCAACGCTTGATCATTGGCTGAAAAAGCGCGAGGCAGACCCGAGCGCGGTTATCTCCACAATTGCTACCGTCCCCCAGATACGTATGACGCGCAAGCTTTCCGGCGAATATATACTTTCCCATACCGAGGAGCACACGTATTTTGAGGATTCGATCGGAATGGTATCACATTGGAGGCGGCGCGGACCCGTATATGAGGTACCGTTCAGAACCCTGTACACAAGGGAGATCAAAAATCTTATCGTTGCAGGGCGCTGCACCTCCGTTAACGAAACTCTTTGGGACGTTATGCGCGTAATTCCCTGCTGCGCGGTAACCGGGCAGGCTGCAGGAACGGCAGCGGCAATGACGGATGATTTCACCGCGCTTGACGTATCGGCTCTGCAAAGCAAATTAAAGCAAAACGGAGTTGTTCTGCACGAAAAAGACCTCACCTGATCGGCCGCTCCGAATTTATGTAGGCAAACAAGGAAAAACACGAAATGAATATTAAAATTACGATGCGATACCGCGCGGAGCTGCTTTTTATTATCGGCGGTGCACTTCTTTTGGCGCTTTTTGTTGCTATAACAGTGCTGTTTGCTGCCGACGGTGGGTACGCGCTTGCCGCACTTGGCGGTGCTTTAGTGCTTATAATAATTGTGGGACTGTTTTTCCGCTTTAATTACTGCATTAAGATAAACGAACGGAGGCTGTTTGCTATCGAGCAAGGTAGTATAATGGCGCTTAACTATGACGAGATAAGCAGGATCACCGTATGCTTTAACAATGACAGCATATCCGTAGCGGTTAGAATGAAAAACGGCAAAGAGCACGCCATTGTGTGGGACTCGCTTTTTCTTGGCACAAGCCTTTTGTTTCCCTCTCATATTGGGTTGAGGCTTGACCGCCAATTTGTTGACGAGTGTAAGGAAAAGCTTGCCGCGTGCGATAAGGTAACCGTTTTTGACCGTTATTCGAAGGATTAACGAGCACGATCCTAAAGAAGCCATGCAGTAACAAGAAATAACTGCGAGAATATATATTTAACGAGCATTTCCGAGTGCGGTGGCGGGCTTTGGGCTGCGCGGCTTGCGGAGTGGAAATTATATCTTTCGGGAGAGAAAATTATGAGACCTTTAATAGGACTTTTAGCCGAGATAGACGAAAACGAATATTCGGGCGTTAAGAGGCAGTACACGTATGCAACAGAGGCGGCGGGCGGTGTGCCCGTGCTGCTGCCGTATACGGACGACGTTGAGACGGTACGCGAGGCGGTAGCGGCGTGCGACGGAATTTTGCTGACCGGAGGCGGTGACG
>JAZRLU010000205.1:0-8367 GCA_045647045.1 Eubacteriales bacterium | reverse complement strand
ACTTATGCCATTGCTTGAAACCTTGATAGAGGGCAAGGATGAGATAATTATGGACGAGGGCTTTGTTGCCGGCGGAGATATTTTCAGCGATCCGCTTGATTCATCCTACGCAGAAGGCACTGACCTGCGCGTTATGAGCTGCAATATACTTGCCGAATACGAATCATGGAGCCTTGTGCCCGAGCATTACCCTTATCTGCCGGTACATCTGCGCGAGGAGATATTTTTTGCGGCTCTTGATTACTATCAGCCCACGATCGTTGGCTTACAGGAGCTTAGCCCTGCTTGGTATAACGCGATAGAAAGCAATTATCACGATTTTGACAAATGGGAGCTGCTTAAGTTTGAAAATCCAAACCGTGCGGATGGCGAGTACGTGTTCTCCACGATAATGTACCGCACCGATCTTTACACCGTTACCGACAGCGGTATGTCATTTTTCTCAAAGCATAATAATGCACGCGGACACTGCTACACGTGGGCGGTATTCAAGATGATCGAAACGGGGCGCGAGTTCTGCTTTGTAAGCACACATTGGGACGGCACCGGCAGAGAGCACGGATTCTTACAATCCGGTGAGTTTACCGACTTTGTTAACCTTATGCAACAGAAATGCCCCGTAATTACGACGGGAGACTTTAACTGCAATGAGCTAAGCCCCGAATTTATAGAATTTCTCGAAAACAGCGGCAGCGTAGACTCAAAGCACGCTGCGCTGCAGCAGATGAACAACGTTGGATCGTGGCACGATTTTACAAAGGAAAACCTTTCCTGGGGCTCGTGCGATCATATAACTGCAACGAAGGAAAGCACGGTGCTTAAATTCCAAACGCTTTACGAAAACGAGATCATATTTGCATCCGACCATTGCTGGCTTATTGCGGATATAAAGCTTGGGCAAATCGGCGAAAATGATGGCTGATGCGGTGCTTTTTTAAGGTTTTGATATATTTTTTTATGTTTTCGGCATTTTCCCTTGCAAGAGATGTAAATAAATGTTATAATAAAACATCAACATTTTACAAAGGAGAACCTTATGCGTATCAATTACAATAACGGATATTATGACGGCGCTGTTAATTACAAGGAAGAAGAGGACGGCTACGGCACTTTTGTATGGAATGACGGTGACAGATACGTAGGCTATTGGAAAAATGGCATGCGTACCGGAAACGGAACGTACACCTGGAAGAGCGGTGCAAAATACGTTGGTTCCTTTAAGGATGACAAGCTTCACGGTCGCGGAAGATACACCTTCCCGGACGGAAGCTATTATGAGGGTGACTATTACTACGACGAGAAGCACGGCAAAGGCGTGCGCGTTTGGAACGATGGCGACAGATATGAGGGCGACTGGGCAAACGACGAAAAGCACGGCTACGGCAAATACACCTTTGGTGACGGCGGCTACTATGAAGGTCAGTTCTTTGAAGGTGATTTTCACGGCAAGGGCAAAAGAGTTTATAAGAACGGTGACGTTTACGTTGGCGATATGAATCACAATAAGATGCACGGCAAGGGTAAGTATACCTATGCCTCCGGCGGCTCTTACGAGGGTGATTTCGTTGACGGTGATTTCCACGGCTACGGCACAAGAACCTACTCTAACGGCAACGTATACGTTGGTACTATGAACCACGATAAGATCCACGGCAGGGGTAAATATACCTTCCACGACGGCGGATATTATGAGGGTGAGCTTTACGACGGTTATTTCTACGGCAAGGGCTACAGAGTTTTCAACAACGGCGATACCTATTCCGGCTACTTCAAAGAGGACAAGATGCACGGTAGCGGAAAGTACACCTTTGTTACGGGCGGCTCTTACGAGGGCGAGTTCTTTGAGGGTGATTTCCACGGCTTTGGAAAGAGGATCTTTAAGGACGGCGACTTCTATATAGGCGAGATGAGCCACGATAAGATGCACGGTAACGGTAAATACACCTTTACATCGGGCGGCTTCTACGAGGGTGAGTTCTTTGAGGGTGATTTCCACGGAAAAGGCACACGCCGGTTCTCTAACGGCGATATCTACATCGGCGAAATGGTGCACGATAAGATAGGCGGCAGAGGTAAGTATACGTTTGCAACGGGCGGCACCTATGAGGGTGAGTTTGCCGACGGTAAGTTCTCCGGCAGGGGCACCAAGATATGGCCTGACGGTGACAATTACACCGGAACCTGGGCAGACGGCAAGATGCACGGCGAGGGCAGATACACCTTCCATGACGGCGGCTACTATGAGGGCGAGCTTTACGAGGGCGATTTCCACGGCTACGGAGTAAGAGCTTATCAGGACGGTGACGTTTATGAGGGCGAAATGAGCCACGACGTTCCCCACGGCAAGGGTGTTATGAAGCGTCCTAACGGTGTTACCCTTACCGGTATATGGGATGATGCACAAAACGCTACCGAGGTTATCTTCAACTGTAACGGAGAGACCGATTACGGCTCTGTTATTGACGGTGACTTTGTATCTGACTCTGATAACGGCGGAAATAAGCAGATCTAAAACTAACGAACCGACGTTTTCGGATCGCAGAATTTCAACCTTAATAATTCAAAAACACAAAAAAGAAAGAGCGGATTTGCCATTGCTTAAATGGTTTTATCCGCTCTTTTTTTCGATTATGCCTGAAATATCAGTCAAATATCACACCATGTTTGTTGTCAACATCCGCACGTATTATCAAATATTTTTTTACGAGATTAAGCCCTATCGAAAATCTTCCTTTTGTGGCATAAGGCCCTTGTAAATCTTCTTCGATTACAAAGCCGTATTCTTCCATTACAGCCTTAAATTCCTCGGGGGTAGATTCTACAGTTAAACCATACGCATTCACTTTCGGATCGGTTATCTTTATAATAATAATATGGCGCGATTTATCTGACACATCCGGATACTTACACACTCCATACTTTACATAGTAAGTCGGCTCAATAGGTAATTTGTGATTAGTGTACTTGATAGTATATTGACTACCATAAATGAAACTAACGACAGACGTACGTCCTTTTGGATATTTGGAAAGATCTACGTTATCAACGTTTTCCGTAATCCAAAATTCAAGATTTGTTTCGGGTCTTTCAAGAAAATATTCTTCAACCGGCGGTGTGGTTTGTTCGCCATCTGTAGCACCGCCGTTATCAAGCGTGTTATCTCCGTCGGTAACATTATTACCGTCTGCCACGCAGCCCATGAGGCTTTGCGCAAGAATACATGCAATTATTAAAAGCAATGCGATCTTTTTCATATACAATGCCTCCTATCGGTGTTTTTTCAATTGTCTTTTGCAAGATAATTATAACATTTTGCCAATAAATTGTCAACAGAAATTTCGGCGTTTTTGGGGATTGAAAGGGGGATGCGGTTTTATGCAAAAGGACGGAGTATATTGTATATTGTGTAAAATATTTAGAAAAATCGGGTTTGGGGTTGAAATATGCCGGGGGTTATGGTACAATAGGGCAGATGAATTTTTCAAAGGAGAACGATATGAAAAAAATACTTATGATGCTGCTTTGCACCCTGCTTGCGGCGGCGCTTATAAGCACGCTTATCGCGTGTGATAACGGTAACACGCCCGATCCGGATAACGGCGGGAATACCGATAACGGCGGCACGGATGACGAGCCCTGCACCAAGCATTTTGACCTTGATGGAAACCTTGAATGCGATGCCTGCGGCGCGCTTCTTGAGCCCGAGGTAAACGAGGCTACCGTAACGGTTACCGTTGGTGCTGACGGCGTTACGTTTAGCGGTGCTACGGTTGTTGCAATAGATGAGACGGGAACCGAATTTACAGCGGTATCCGATGCGAACGGCAAGGCTACGCTTGTTTTGCCCTACGGTGAATACACCGTTATGGTTACAGAGGGCTTGCCCGAGAATCACTACGCAGATATGATAAGCTATACCGCAGGTGCAGGGAGCGAGGATATCACCCTTACCGTTATAGACAACACGCCTGACGGAAGTGCTGAAAAGCCCTTTACAGTACCCGTTGAATCCACCGCGTTTAATATCACCGCCGGCACGGATATACACTTTACTATGAGAAGCGCCAACGTAACGCTTAAGATCGTTGGTAACGGCATTACGCTTACGCTTGCTACGGGCGAGAGCTTCAACGCAAGCGAGGAGGGCGAGATATCTCTTGTGCTTTCCGAGATAACCGACGTTACGGACAGCTTTTCGGTTGTTACGTTTAAGATCTCAGCCGCTACCGATACAAGCTTTACCGCAAGCTGCGAGTATCCTATAGGCAGCTATGATAACCCCCATACCGCAGAGCTTGATACCGAATACAGCGTATCCGTTGCAAAGGACGGAACGGTTTACTATAAGTGGACCGCTACCGCCGACGGATATCTGCAGCTTACGTCTGCCGACAGTATAAACAATATTTCCCTTTACAACCTTACTACATATGCTATAACGGCACAGACAAACGGCGGCAAGGGTGTAACGCTTTACGTTAACGAGGGAGACGAGGTTTCTGTTGCGGTTGCAACGGTCGGCGTTGAGGACGTTAACAGCACGGCGTTTACACTTAAGCTTTATGCCGGCACAGAGGCAGCTGCCATACCCGCACTTAGCGGCACAAACGAGCTTACCGTTAAGGCAGGCACGTCTGTTTCCTACACCGCCCCAGCGGCAGGAAGCATAAATATTGAAGCAGACGGTGCTACCGTTACGGTTAACGGTACTGTAACAGAGGTGCTTAACGGAATTACCGTGGCAGCAGGCGACGTTATTACGGTAACTGCACCCGCAGATGCGAATACAGACGTATATCTTACCTTTACAGAAGCTGACGGAGAGTAATTATGACCGAAAAGGAATTACGTGAGCTGAAGCGCCGCTTCCGCCCCGAGAAAAATAATATTGCGCGCATTGTGGGATGTATAGTTAATACAAACCGCGAGATCGCCGCAAGAATATCCCAGCCTATGGGAATATCGGAAAGCGTTGCCGCCGAAAAGCTGCTTTCCGTAATGAAAAAGGCACTTGGCGGCACTATAGGAACGAGCTTACACGAAATATCCTTCTCTACCAAGGACGTAAGCACGGGTGAGGCTCACAAGCTGCTTATGAAGCTGCGCGAAACGGCTCTTCAGGACGAGGAGACCTGCAACAGCTTTTACCGCGCCGTTATTGAGAGCGTAAAGCTTGATAGCGGCTATGCGATACTGCTTGCCAATGATATTTACGACGTATTTGAGCGCCACAGTGACGGCGAGGAGGGTGAATCGCGCGAGAGATTTTCTTATATCGTATGCGCTATATGCCCTATTAAAAACGCGCCCGAGGCTTTGACCTTCCGCGAGAGTGACAGCCTTTTCCACACTATAAGCGCAAGTGCCCTGCTCTCTGCGCCCGAGCTTGGCTTTACGTTCCCTGCTTTTGACGACAGAAAAACGAACATATACGGTGCACTTTATTACACGCGCGATCTTTCAAAGAGCTACCCCGAATTTTGCGAAAGGATCTTTGATAAGGCGGCACATATGCCCCCGAAGGAGCAAAAGGCGGCGTTTTCCGAGGTGCTTGCAGGCGCGCTCGGTGAGGAATGCACGCTTGACGTAATAAGAAACGTTCATACCGAATTTGCGGATATGGTAACCGCACATAAGGAGTCTCACAACCCCGAGCCGCTTGTTATTACAAAGGAAACGGTTTGCGCCGTGCTTGAAGCATCGGGAGTAGACGAGACGAAAATAAACACGGTGCGAGAACAGATGGATGCCGCACTCGGTACTAATGCAGAGCTGGCACCGCGCAATATAGTAAGCACGCGCGAGTTTAAGCTTGTAACCCCTGACGTTACCGTTAAGGTAAATCCCGAAAAGCGCGAGCTTGTACGCACCGAGGTTATCGACGGAGTGCGTTACATTATGATACGCGCTACCGAGGGTGTTGAGGTTAACGGAATCAATATCAATTTTGAAGGCGAAAGCCACAAGGAGGAATAAGCTATGTATCCTACATCACCATTTGCAAAGAACATCATCAATGCTGCAGACTACCTTGCAAGCGACGGAAGCGTTTGCGTTGCCGATGCGCTCCAGCGCCTTATTGACGAAAATCCGAACCGCACCATTTATTTTCCGGACGGCACCTACCTGCTCTCCCACCCTGTTATGACCCCCGCAGAGCCTAAGCTCAGCGTTTCTCTTTCCCTTTCCCCTTATGCCGTACTTAAGGCATCGGACGATTGGTCAAGCGATGAGGCTATGATACGCCTTGGCGAAACTCACAGAGCCAACGATATCCGCACCATAGGCAGTAACTACTACTTCACGGGCGGAATTGTAGACGGAAACGGAAGGGCTAACGGTATATCCATTGACGGCGGCAGAGAGACCTCTATACACGACGTATCGATAAAGCATACAAAGATCGGTATTCATATCAAGCACGGTGCTAACTCCAACTCCTCGGATGCGGACGTTTTTGCGGTAAATATCGTAGGAACGGGCAAGCCCGACTCTGTGGGCGTGCTTATTGAAGGTAGTGATAACTCGCTTACAAATATGCGTATTGCAAACGTGCAGATCGGCGTTAAGCTGCTTGGCTCGGGTAACATAATGCGCAACGTGCATCCCCTTTACACCTCTGATTATACCGATTACGCACACAGCTACGGCTTCTATGACAATACGGGTGACAATTGGTATGCAACCTGCTATTCCGATCACTTCTCCGTAGGCTTCTATATGACGAAGAACGTACACTTTAACCGCTATGACAGCTGCGTTTCCTGGTGGTACTCCCCCCGCGAGATCGCACATATCGGCTTTGAGGCAGAGGGTAAATTCAACGGACTTGTTATGAACGGCAAGGTAGGCTTTAAGGGCGATGAGGCGCTTAACCTTGTGCTCCGCGAGGGCGAGGAGGGCGGTCTTGGCGTATTTGAAAATATGATAATGCGCGGCGAGATAGCTGAAAACGATGCCTTCTGGAAATATTTCAAGGGCAATATTTTGCGCTAAGACATTTGGCATAACCGAATAAAAAACGAAAGAGGAATTATGAATCTCATAGTTCCTCTTTTTTGCTTGTATCTAATCAATGATTTTGGGGTTGAAAACCTGCGGTTTTCTTCCGCTTTTAATTGTAGGTGGGTATTCCCTTTTTGGGGTCGTATTTGATTATTCTTGACTTGGGGCATTTGCCGAATGCGCGCCAGCCGCATTTTGCCGTTTTGGGTACGTAGAGATCGTAAAAATACTTGCAGCCGAAAAAGGCATATTTGCCTATCTGCTTACAGCTTTTGGGGATAGTACAGCTGTTCAGCAGTAAGCAACCGTAAAAGGCGCGATCGCCGATAGAGATAAGGTTTTCACCCTCAAAGGTTATCTCGGTTATCTCGTTAGAGTTCATAAACACGCCGTATGCTATTTCGCGCACGGATGCGGGAATATGTACGTAGGAGAAGCCCACGCCTACGTAGCGCGTTAAAACGCCGCCGTTAACAACGAATGCGCTTTCGGGGGCGGTGTGCTTTCTTCTGTCCTCTTCTTCGCTATAGTCATCCGTTATAGCGGCGCTCTCTGTAGGCTCTTGCGGCGCATCGGTATAATCGGTGGTTTTAGATATACTGTTATCGTCTGCAACCACGGGGGCGGTAAAGCCGCCTGCGGCACTGCCCTGCCCTACCGCGGCAGTGTCGGTAACGGGGGTATCAGAGGTGCTCAAATCGGTTACGCTTGGCTCTTGCACAGAGTATTTTTCAACCTTTACGGCACTAAGGTTGGCGTACATCTTCTTTGACATACGGAAGGTATCGGGGCAATGGATAGTGATGCGCTTGCCCTCATAAAAGGCATCATCGTCTATTTCTTCAATACTTCTCGGAAGTATTATCTCCGCGCCATTAACGTCATCGCATATGCCGATAGCGGCACGCTCTATAAGATGCGTACCCTCGGAGAGGGTAATGCGCCTAAATGCGCAATCAGAGAGCATATGATACGGGATAAGGTGCATAGGAGGTATAACTATTTCATCACACTCAAACATCCAAAGGCAATCTGCACCTATGGCGCGTACGTTACCGAGATCGATCGAGGTAACGGCGGTGATGGGCTTACCGTTTGTAATAAAGGCAACGTACCTTGCATTCGGGTGGAGCACAAGCGCGCCCGATGCACAAAAGGCATCAATGGCAAGCTTATACTCGCCGCTGTTGCCAAGGTATTTAACACCGAGGTGCTCCTCTGTTACAAGCGAGGTACAGCCGCCAAAGATCTCGGCGCCTATAAGGTTTACGTTATCGCCCAAGTATACGTTACGAAGCGATGCCGCACCGAAAAATGCGCGCGTGCCTATCTCTGTAACGCTATCGAAGTCGGATCGTAGCC
>JAZRLU010000204.1:0-3041 GCA_045647045.1 Eubacteriales bacterium | reverse complement strand
ATACGAGGGTGGAGAATACTGCAAGACCGCTAGGAACGTTTGACTCGCCTTCGCCCCAAATCTTTGCCTCGGAGCTTTCTACGAAGCGCACTCCTGCAACCTTTCCAATTTCGCCCTCAAATATCTTGGTGGCGTTGGAATACTTGTTAACATCGATCCAAGTGCCAGCCTCACGGTTAGCGACCATAAAGTCCTTAGCTACGTAAGGATGGATGATGGCTACGTAAGAGCCGTCAATCTTGGGGGTGTTCATAGCCTTAAGGATAGCGGCGGCTTCAAACACGGTGTCGATGGTAAGCAAGCAAGTAGCATCAAGACCGCTACGGGATACAACGGCAGTGCCGCCCTTCTTGGGCTGATAGATAACGTTGGTACCAGCATTGATCTCGTTACGGGTGATGGTGTCAAGAGTGCGACCGGACTGTGAACCGAGAAGTTTGTTTGCCTCAAGGATGTTGCGGTCATAACCGGTAAGGTCAAGCAGATCGGAAATCTCAACGTAATCGCCGTACTGTGCGATGGTTGCGGTAATATCCTTTACCTCAAGGCTTCTGCCGTTGGGGGTTACGCCCTCGGTAAGAGGAACAAGAGCCTTGGGAAGCTGGGAATAGCTTCTAAACTCAATGGTCTTGCCGTTGTTCTTAGGCAGAGGTCTCTTCTGACCAAACTGACGGTGTACAAGCTCGGGCTCGGCGTTGTCGAGCAAATCCTTGCTGTAGTAGGTCTTCATCTCCGCAGAAAGCGCGGGAGAGGTGGTAACGTTGGTGTTGTTGAAAAGCTGAAGGTTTACGAATAACATAATTTTTGTCTCCTTTTTAATCATTGATTACGAAAGAGACGAGTGTTTTTTAGATTTTTTCGCCTCTTTCGACAACTCTGCGGAAGATCTCTCGTCTTTCCGCTTTCGTCATCTTTGAGACATCTGTCTGCACGGTCAATCCCGACCCATTGCCAAGCCCATTCTCTATGGGTCTTGCGCCTCTAGCCTTGATGTTGTTTACCACAGCCTCAGTAGCTTTCTGTGCCGCAGTAGCCATAGCGGGAGCTATAAGCTCGTCACGGTGTGCCAGTTCATAAGCTGTGCGCACGCTTACGCCCGGTACCGATAATGCTTCCATAAAGGATTTGTTCTTAAGCTCCGCCTCAAGGTTGAAGGTGGGATAGATAGCCTGCACTTGCTTTGATTGGTCGAGCATATCGGCGTAGAATTTGTTGTCCGCCTCAATGCGCTGGCGTTCTGCCTCGGCGCGCTTGAGCTCGGCATTCTCGCGCTTTAATTGCTCGGTAAATCGATACTGCTCTACGGTGAGCCCCGCTTCCATTGCAAGATCAGATATAAGGGAATTGTCCTCGTTAATGGCGTTAACAAGTCCGTCAACGTCATCAGCTTTAATTCCGTACTTATTTGCCAGCACCTCAAGTGCGGGCTGTAGCTTGTTCTGCTTTT
The DNA here is from genome assembly GCA_045647045.1 of Eubacteriales bacterium. GTDB lineage: Bacteria > Bacillota > Clostridia > Oscillospirales > CAG-272 > UBA1740. The sequence continues at coordinate 1,594 of JAZRLU010000204.1, read as the reverse complement.
CCTGAAGCGTTTTGGTCTCCTTAAAGCGTTGGTCGATAATCTTCTGTGTACGCTTGCTAAACTCGTCCTTGTACTCGTTCTTTATCAACTCGTCAAAGAGCTTGCTTTTGTCCACAGGCTGTGCGGGTTGTGCTTCGAGTGTCTCGTTGCCGTTGGTCGCAGTTCCTTCTGCGGTTTGCATCTCGGCGGCAGATGCATTTGTATTTGCGCCCGATGCGGATGCTGTTGCACCCGTTGCTCCCGATGCGGCAGCTCCGGCACCGCTACCGCCATCAAAGAGCGAAAGATTAAGTTTTAACATAGGTTTCCTCCATCGTCTTTCCGAAGTGTCAATGTGATTTTATCAAAGTGAGAAATTTATTTCTCCCCATCCCTGATACGTAATTGAAAAAATTTTTTTGTACTGATTTTCAAGAAGCTCATAGCCACGGAATAAAGCGTTTATAACTATATCCACGGAGGCTTCGTGACCGTTTTTCACGTTGAAATCCAGCTCTGCATCGCCCGACTCAAGGCGTATGTTATTTATGCTCACAAGCCCCGTTGCCGCCATATCGTATACGTTTTGCGCTAACGTATAGGTGAGCATTGAGCAAGCGGAGCAGATTATTGCGCCATCGTCAATCTGCGGGCTCGTAGCGTGCCCTATTACCCGCAGATTGCGGTTGTTTCCGTTTTCGGTATACCGTATCTGAACCATATAACTCCTCCTATCTCGGTGCGGCTTGGTCTTGTGCGACCTTGACCGTCTTATCCGTAGGCGTGTTGCCTGTAGAGAGATCCACGGGTGCGCCGCCCATACCCATAGGAGCAACACCGCCGCTTGAGGCGGCTATGTTCTGTGCTATCATCTGTGTTGCGTTTGAGCCCGTTGCCGCATCTAATTGTTGTGCCATAGTAAGTGCTAACTGTTGATACATCTGCACCATCTGTGAAAGGGTCTGATTCTGCGATATAGTGGTGATTACATCCTCTTTGCCTTTGAAATCCATCATTGTTACACAAGCAAGTGCCTGATCTGCCGCTTGAGGATTAAACATCCCAAGCTGATAAAGCTGTAAGGCAAGCTCGTTCTGCGCCATTTTGCTATAAGCACTTGCTTTCTGTGGGGCTACGGTGATGTCAAAGGTGGGTAAGCGGTAGCCCTGCTCTATGCCAAACGCTGTGCCCTGATCCATAAGACGGATAGCGGCGTTATCATAGGTGACAAACTCTGTGCGTCCCAAATCGCCTACAATGCGGAATGTACGCGGCTCGTCATAGAATTGGCGTATGAGTTCAATGGCGATATAGCAAACCTCTTTAAAGGCTCTGTATGAGCTCTTATTGGCATCTCTTGAGAGCTTACTACCCGCTTCCATAAGCGCAGAGATGGCAGATGCCGCAGTAACGCCCGAAGAGGTGCTACCCTGCGAGAAATCTCTGTTTCCGCTAGTCTCCTTCAACTCCTCGATTTTCTGCTGAAGCACGTTAAGGTATACGCCGTTTAACTGTGGCGAATCTACCGGACGAATGGTATCGTCACCGAGCTTACCGCCCGTAACGTGTATGAAATGGTTGCGAGTGTCGCGGAATTCCTCTTCGTTGATGCTAC
>JAZRLU010000203.1:0-2777 GCA_045647045.1 Eubacteriales bacterium | reverse complement strand
GATCACAATTCTTGATGAGGAGATTATACGTTCTCTCGGTAAAGATGAATGCATAGTAAGGATAGCTTTCCTTAAGCTCACCCCAACGACCGAAGGAGAGATCTATATCGGGCTCATCCTGCATTCTGTGAGTGATGTTCTGGAAGGTTACATTAGAGCGCTCGAACTTAAAGCCTCTTGCGTAATCGTGGAACTTGTTCTTATACTCAGTTTCCGCTACCGTACGGCAGCAGATGTTGATAAACGTTCCGTTTTCAACCGTAACGGGGGTATCGTCTACGCGGTGGATCTCAATGAGAGTGATCTCATCAAACTCAAAGCATACCTCGGTCTCGGGATCGATAGATCCGTCGGGATACATAATGTACACATCCTTACGCGTTTCACCGCTGGACTGGTTGGAGCCGTGACGGATGAAGTCCTTATGATAGCTGTTGGATACCATAACAAGGCTCTTTGTCTCGATATAATCTGCAAGCCAAGGCATGGACGTATCGCCAAAGCTTATCTTTACGTCCTTGCCTGCGATCTCGTCTACGCGTGCCTCGTTAAGAGTTACGGTAGCGTGGTCTCTTGCAAGGGTAAACAGAGATACCTTTCTTGTTTTGTAAGCCTCAGAGCCTACGTCGTTGATAATAAAGGTGCTTCCGTTAAAATCAACGTTCGTTTTTACGGGCACGGTGTAAGGAATGGAAGGACCTACGGCATATACCGCGCCGGGTGTACCCATAACCTTCTGACCGCACTGGTTAGCAAAAACGTGAGTTGCCATAATAGCATCGTAATCGTTAACCTTACCGTCACCCTTCGCGCCGAAGTCCTCATAGTGAACCTCGCAAACGCGCTTTACAGCCGAATAATTTGCAGAAATTCTTATCTCGCCCTGCTTATCGTAAATAAGCTCCTTGATGAAGGGCTTGAAGGTATCGTTAAACGAGTTTGCATAGCTACACTCAACGATAAAGTCACCGCTATCGGTAACGTATGCGGCAAAGCCTGCCTCGTCCATTGCGCTCTTATCTGCTACGTAGCGGAAGATGATACGCTTTTCGCAGGAGTCTATATTCTCAAGCTTACCGTATTCAAGCCAGTATCCGGACTGTGCATAAAGATCGTCACGGAAGCCCTTAAGCTCGCTTACGCTGTAGCCTGCAGATGAGGGAATGTCGGTATAATCCTCAAAGATGGTATACTCGCGAAGATCAACACCGCCGATAGTTATCTTTGTGATATCGTATTTGGTAAGAACCTCTTCGAAGTATGAGGGATCTACCGCAAGCTGATTTATTTCCTTGGTCTTATTTGTGATACCGAACTGATCCTTTTTGTAGAAGTTGACAGCTGTTTTAAGCTTGGAGGATGAGGGAGCTGCGATAACTATGCGCGTGCCCACTACCTTTATGCAATAGCCGTCCTCACCGAGATACTTATCGCTGATAGAGACCTCGTCACCTCTGTTACGAACGTCTGTACCGATAATGATCTCGCAGTCCTTTACGTCTGCCGCTTCCTTATCGGATACGGCATCTGCTACGTCAACTCCAAGCTCTCTGAGCTCGGAAACAAAATTGTTTGCCTCTCTTACAGCAGCAGAGCCCGAGGTTGAGGTATATACCACCTGGAATCTTGCCTTGCCATCATATATAAGCGCAAGACCTTCGAGGGGCAGGTTATCCCAGTCGATGCCACCATCATTTCCGCCTGTGCCCGGAGCATCACCTCCCGGAGCATCCGTGTTTCCGCCATCATTATTGCCGCCGTTATCCGGCACGTTATCCTGATTGCAGGAAACTATGCACAGCACCATGCAGATCGAAAGCATAAGCAAAAGAAGCTTAAGCCATACGTTATTTGTTTTCATTGCTTCCTCCATAAAATTTATACGATGTAATTAAAAAACTTGGATTTTTATCCCTCTTCCTTTGCAGATGCTTCCGTCTTTTCCGTATGTACGGGTATTCTTGACATTTCACCTGCCGCAGCGCCGCTGCAAACCGCTATGGGGTCCATATTTCTGAAAGTGATGCTTTCGGTCTTATGTAAGGGATTACTCTTCGTGAACACCTCATCGGGGTACGAGGGGAAGAGATAGGTTTTTGCAGCGCCGCTCTTGAAGTTATCAAGAACAACGTTTATCGGCATATAGCATTCATATCCGAAATCCCAGTTCCAATATCCGTTGGTGTTGGACGTTTTATAGCCAACGTCGATGACCGTACCGGTGCTTGCTTTTTTGGAAGGGTTGTACGTGCCGCCGCGAGTGCTGTTGTATGAGCCAACGCCAACAAGCTCACAGTTGATAAGCGTTACGTCTCCTCTGAAGGTTCCGCCGTAGTCACCTCTTACGCTTATAAAGCTACTGCCTACAAGCTTCGTAACGTTTTCAAGATAAAATCTTCCGCCGCCGATAATGTTGATGGTGTGACCTATAACGGTATCGATAACGTCAACGTTCCAGAAGCCCGCGTGCGCATCTATTCTGTTGATCGAGCAATTGTCGAACACAAGATTTTTTGCACCGTTGCTTGCCATAATACCCCAATATCTGGAGTCACCTATACCCGTTGAGGGCTCTGCCTGCACAACGCTATAGAACTTTATTAAAATGCTGTTACTGATCGTAAGATCGTAGCTTCCCATAGGAACGGGATCGGGCACCTTGCCGCCCGTAGACTCGGTTGCGGGCTTATCCTCATAGTACGTGGTGTGTGCGATAAGCTCACAGTCAACAGCCGTCAGGTTATAGCAGCCGTTTACAAAGAAGAAGCCGTAATAAG
>JAZRLU010000202.1:0-8188 GCA_045647045.1 Eubacteriales bacterium | reverse complement strand
TGAAACGCGCGAGATAGCAAAGGAGATCGTAAGAAACGATGCGCTTGACAGAGTGTTTATAGCGCTTGATTACTTTGATGCATCCGTTAACCGTATTGCCGCTTGGACAGTTGGCGGCAGAAACATGCAAAAGGCGCTCCTTGCAGCACTCCTTACCCCCTCCGAAACGCTTAAGGGCTATCAGGATGCGGCAGATTATACAAGAATGCTTGCTATATCCGAGGAGCTTAAGACCTTCCCCTTCGGTGACGTCTTTGACGAGTACTGCAGAAGGGTAGGCGCTCCCGTTGGCTTCGCTTGGCTTGATGCGGTTGATGAATATGAAAAGAACGTTCTTTCAAAGAGATAAAAAAGAGAGGATAATAAAATGAAGGATATACTTGTAGCACCCTTTATGGTGGAGGCGGTAAGAACTCTCACCAATCTTTACAGGCTCGGCTGGGACGAGCGCAACGGCGGCAACCTTTCCTACCTTCTTTACGATGAGGATATCGAGGGATATCTTGATACAACAAAGGTTATACGCACAATTCCCATGTCCTTTGACGCATCTGAGATCAAGGGCAAGATCTTCCTCGTTACCGGTACGGGTAAGTATTTTAAGAACGTGCAGTACGATCCCGAAAACAATCTCGGTATCGTAAGAATTGCCGAGGACGGCAAGAGCTGCGAGCTTCTTTGGGGCTACCGTGACGGCGGCAAGTTCACAAGCGAGCTTCCCGCGCACCTTATGAGCCATATGGTAAGACTTAAGAAGGACCCCGCGCACAGAGTAGTTATGCACACGCACCCCACCTACACTATCGCAATGTCTCTTATACATACCACCTCCGAGCGCGAGTTCACAAGATCACTTTGGAAGATGCAAACAGAGTCTATAGTTGTATTCCCCGAGGGCGTTGGTGTGCTTCCTTGGATGGTATGTGGCACAAACGATATCGGTGTTGCAACCGCAAGCAAGCTTGAAAACGCACGCCTTTGCGTATGGACCACACACGGTATATACGGCACGGGTAGGGATCTGGACGAGGCGTTCGGACTTATCGAAACCGTTGAGAAGGCAGCACAGCTCTATATGCTTACAAGAGGTGCAGAAAGAGTTAACGAGATCAAGGATGATGAGCTCCGCGATCTTGCGGCTGTATTCGGACTTAATTACAGAACCGATTATCTTGATTGATCATCGGAATAAAACAAAAAACGAATGGCAGGGCACCGTAAGGCTGTCCTGTCATTCGTTTTTGTTGAAGCATGTGCGTGATTTGCCGATTATAAAAGTAATAAGGGCTGTCTTTGCTTTTGCATTTGAGACAGCCCTGCGGTTTATTTAAATATCAAAGCCATTACAGCTCCAAGATGTCCATATCGCATACTGCCTTAAGCGGATAAAGATCAGCTACCGCTTCGGTAAGGGAGTCTATCATCTCGGGCGTATTACGGAATGGGCATATATGGGTTATGACAACGCGGTCTGTATCAAATCTGCGGAATATGTCCGTTATTTTTACCTCGTTAAGCAACGGATGTGCTGCCTCCGTTATGACAAGATCTGTATGCGTGTCAAATACAAGGGGCGGAATATCGGATAGGTCGGGGCGCAGATCGCCCGTATAAAGCACGCGCTTGCCCTCTGCCTCTATAAGCAGGGAGTGGGAATCGTAAAAGTGCTTTGTTGCGATCGCGCTAACGCGCACGTAGCCGTCGTCAAATATTACACCGGGCTTGTATATCTCGCACTCAACGCGATTTCCCTCGCCGCCGTCACTCTTACGGCTACCGCCGCGGTGCACGGAAAAATCGGTTACCTCGCGCGAGGCTTTTCCAAAAAGAAATTCGCGCATTTCGTAAAACGGGAAGCGCTCGGGCGCGTATATTTTTATTTTAACGCCCGCAAATTCGTTAAAGCATTCGATCTGGTTTACAAGCTCCACAAGCCCAAGATAATGATCCGCGTGCGAGTGCGTTATAAAGATACCGCCAAGGCGCTTCATATCAACGCCTACAGAGCGCATAAGCTTAAGCACGGGTGCGCCTGCATCCATAAGATAAAATTTGTCACCTATTTCAAAAAGGATAGCCGAGGTGAAGCGATCCGGTTCGCTTATACCGTGGCTGGTGCCAAGGAACGTTATTTTCATATCTTAACTCTTTCTTCGCCCGCATCATTAAGCCCGAAGGCAACGGCAAGGCATATTGAATAAACGAAGGTGGTGTACACGTGGAAAACGTAGTTGTCTATCAAGCTCATACCAAGGGTAATGAGTATCGGGAGAAGCAGCATAAGCCGCTCGTAGCTCATACGGTGTATAAAGGGGATAGCGGTAGATACGCGGTAGTAAAGGTATGCTACCGTGCCCACAATTCCGGTTGCCGACATAAATTCAAGCACCGTGTTATGCGCAAGCCACGGTAAGAATGAGGCAAATACGTTGCCCATACCAAAGCCGTAGAAGCCCTTGCCGAAAAGGGGAGCTTCAAGGAAGTTTTCTACAGCAGTGCGCCAAAGCTCAAAGCGACCGTTATCGTAAAGAAATTTTTCTGCAAGCGGTATAAGCTTATCGTAAAACAGAATGCATATTGCCGCTACACCCGTAACGCCTATGCCAAGCAAAATGCGGAACAGGGTCTTGCGCTTGCCGTAAAACGCGCCTATTATAACGCACGCCGCCATGGCAAGGGTGGAGAAAAGCTGGGCATTGCGCGACATGGAAAGAATAGCGCATATCCAAGTAAAAATGCCCATTATCAGGTATACCGTGCGGTTTTTTTCTACCATTGCGCCGCGCATAATAAGCGGAATAAGAACGGTAAGGGAAAATCCTATCGGGTTCCACATACCCCAGCCGAGGTGTACGTTTTCCTTTACGATCTCGCCGTTAACGATAACGCCGCCGAAAGCGTAAAGAGCTATAAGCTCCGCCGCTATAACTGCGGCAACCACCGTTGCAAGGTAGGTAAGGTAGGAAAGCAGCTGTGCCTTGTCCTCTTTTGCCGCGGAGTAGTATACCGTGTAGAATATTACGGCGTATGCAAGTATCTGCAAAAGCGCGTAAAAGAGATTTTTGATTATCCATTCGCCGCTAAATGCGCCGCCAAGAAGAAATGCAAGGCTAAGCGCGGCAAGCGGATAGAAAAGAGGGGATCGCGCAGATATTGAGGGCAACACGTTTTTTACAAAGAAGAATATAAAGCATATGGCAAGCAAAACCACCTGCGATATAAGAATAACGAAAACGGGCCCCGTGAAATAATAATCGGAAAATGCGTGGGTGTAATTTATCTGGTACAGTATAGTAAGAAGCACGGGCAAAAATCCGCGTATGCTTTTGCAAAATAAAAGCGAAAGATAAGCGCAAAGCATAACGGGGAAGTTGAAATAAAATTCAAGACCGCTCACGTGCCCCACAACTACAAGCGCCGCAAGAATTATGGGATAGATGCGTCCCGTAAAAAACTCTTCAAGAGGTGCTCCGATAGCCGCTCTTACGGCATCTATCTTTTTAAAAATGCCGATCAAAGCTCGCACGCCCCCTTCAGCTTAGCATAGGTATCGTCAAATACAACAGCCTCCGAGAAGTTGCGGTAGCCCTCTGCTATATGCTCGGGCGAGATAACAGAGCCGTTTGTATAAACGTCGTAAAGCTTTTCCTCAAATTCGCGTGGCATATCAAGGCCAAAGGTAAGTCCCGCGCCGCCGTCAAGGATATCCGTATGCCCTTTGATGCGTGATGCAAGCACCGTTTTGCCGCATCCGAGAGCCTCAACTATATTAAAGGGTAAGCCCTCGGAGGTAGAAGCACTTACGTAAAGATCGCAAGCGCGCATAAAGTCCGCAGGGTAAGAGCGCCTACCAAGGAATACTACACGGTCACCAAGCTCAAGCTCCTCTGCAAGCGCGCGCAGGGGCTTTTCCTCTACACCGTCACCAACAAGCCAAAGGCGTATGTTCGGTATACGCTCGCGCAGGGTGGCGCATTCTCTTATAAGGAACTCCTGATTCTTTCTTGCGGAAAGCTCGCCAACAAAGAGCACAACGAAATCGCCCTCGTTTGCATACTTGCGGCGTATCTCGGAAGGATCGGTGCGCAAGCGCGGTGTGGGCACGCCCATACCGAATGAGGGGATAACGTTACCGCAGGTAAGCACCTCGGAGCTTGCTATGCGGAAGTCCTCGTCGTTCATTGTGATGATAGCATCAGTCTTTTTCGCGTGGATCTTTTCCGCGGTGAGAAGCGCGGTCTTGCGCAGCCATTGCTTAAGCCCGGCAGGCTCCTCGGGGAACAGGTATCCGTGCACGATGTTTACAACGCGCGGTCTGTTCTTCTCGGGCAGGGCAAGCCTTACGTGGAATGAAGCAAGTGCGGTGTTAAGAATAACAAGATCGAATTTCTCGCGCTCAAGGATCGCGCTGATAGCATGCCTTGCTTCCTTGTTCTCGCGCGAGATAAACTTTTTGGCAAACTGAACGTTAAAATCAACACCCTCGCCGCGCGCCATAGTCATAACGGTGTGCCCCTCTGAGCGGAGCTTTTCAATATAGGGCTTGTGGAAGGCTTCAAGGTGGGATGCAACGGATGCAACGTAAAGTATCTTCTTTCCCTCTCGCACCTCGGGGCCCTCTCCTTCCTCGGTAACGGTGGGAGCAAGATGCACCTCGCTCTTGTCAACGTAGCGTTCGTTTTTGTTAAACGCCCTGAAGGGGGTGCGTATCAGTATCGAAAGGTCAAGCCAGATGCTCCAGTTTTCGATATAGGAAATGTCAACGTGGATTCGCTCCTCAATAGAAGTGTCTCCGCGTAAGCCCTTGATCTGTGCAAGACCGGTAACGCCGGGCTTAACGTAGTGCTTGATCATATAAAGGGGCACGGTTTGCTTAAACTGCTCTACGTACTTAGGCATCTCGGGGCGCGGACCTACAAGCGACATATGACCTACAAGCACGTTAAAGAACTGCGGCAGCTCGTCTATTGCGGTTCTGCGTAAAAAGCTGCCGAAACGAGTGGGGCGCGAGTCCCCCTTGGTTGTCCACTTGTCCTCCGCAGCGCGGTTTACGGGCAAAGAGCGGAACTTAAGCATAGTAAACGATTTACCCATCATTCCAACTCTCTTTTGCTTAAAGAGTATCGGGCCGGGCGAGGTTATCTTTATACCTATCGCGGCTGCAAGCATAAGCGGGGAAGAAAGAATGATAAGGAAAATAGAGCCAACAATATCGATAACGCGCTTTATTGCGGCGTTTCCGCGGTTGTCAAGCGGCGTGGTGTGAATGTTTATGATCGGAATGGAGCCGATCTGCTCTATCTGGCGTGAGTTTTTAAAGAATCCGTATATAACGGGCAGGAAGTATACCTTTATACACCTGTCGTCACAAAGGTTAACAAGCTTTATAAGGTGTCTTTTATCGTAGGAGTCTATTGCAAATACAACGTCTGTCGGATGGTATTCGTCAAGTATCTTAACAAGGTCGCGGAAGGCGCCAAGCTTGTCACATCCAACGTCGGCATCGATCTTGTCACCAACGTAGCCAAGGATCATAACGCCGTATCCGGGGTTGTTTGCTATCTGGCTTACGTATTCCTTTGCGGCAACGGTATTGTCACCTACAATGATCGTTTTGCGCAGAATATACTGCTTTTTGCGCAGCATCGTAACTATAGAGGTGATAAGCCTGCGCTTGAATACAAGGAATGCCGTAGAAAGAGCCGCCGCTATCATTACCCAGAAGATGAGAAAGGCGCGCGTGCCCTCCTTGGCAAACAGCATAAGCACAACGGTAAAGAGTGCAAAAACGGTTATATTTGCGCGTATAATTCCGCCGTAGCTTTGCCCAAACTTAAAAACGATAACCGGCTGGTATACGTTGAAGAATTGGTATACGAATGAGGTTATTATAACTATCGAGAGCAGGGTAAGCACAAGATAGGGATTTGTTGGGTTGAACGGTGGATTTTGATCTATAAGACAGGTAAAGAAGAACGCGATGTAGATAGCAAGGAGATTTACTATCATATCAACGTAGTTTTCTATAAGCCCAAATAAGCTTCTTTTTTCGCCTTGCATACTGACCTCCGTTTAAAATAATAATATCTATCGTATTATTCTATCACATATTATTCCTTTTGTCAACTTGGTTATTGACAACCGCATCATTATTCTGTTAAAATAAAGGCAGGAAATAAATGAAAGGGCATCTTTAAATGATCTTTGATGAAAATATAGCCGAGATAGAGAAAATAATATCCTATACCTTCCGCGATCAAAGCCTTTTGCGCCAGGCGTTTACCCGTGCAAGCTTTTGCAACGAGCACAGCAGGGAAAACTACTCGTCAAACGAGGTGCTGGAGTTTTTTGGTGACAGTGCGCTTTCGCTTGCCATAGTAACCAGGCTTATAGAAAAAAGAACTAAAAGATACCGCGGCGGAATTTTTTCCGAGCTTGGCGAGGGCGATTTTTCAAACATACGCTCTCACCTTGCGGATAAGGAAAATTTATCGTCTGCCATAACCGCCCTCGGGCTTGAAAAATATCTCATCGTCGGAGAGGGAGATGAAAAGCTTGGTATTCGATATGAAAGATCTGTAAAGGAGGATCTTTTCGAGGCTATCATAGGTGCCGTGTATATAGATTCGGGATTTTCCGTGCCCGCCGTTATAAAAACGGTTGAGTCTATGTTAGACGTTTCCGAATATCTCGAAAGTGCAACCGCTGCAAATAAGAATGCCAAAAACGTTCTGCAGGAATGGTGTGCAGACAGATCGCGCCGCCTTCCCCCACCCGTGTATGAAAAAATTGCAGAGGAAGGCCCTGATCATAACAAAAGCTATACCTGCGTATGTATCGTACAGGGGCGCGAGGTAGGGCGCGGCACAGCAAGAAACGTTAAGCTTGCGCAGCTGCAGGCGGCAGAGGCGGCATTGCAAACGCTTGGCATAAAAAAATAACCTTTAAGCATAAAGAAGCCGATGCTTCGGATATTGACACCGTATCGATAAAGTGATATAATAAAACCGTAGCAGCTACTACAAAAAAATAAATTTAAAGGAGAATATACTATGTGGATAGCAATCATCGCAGTATTAGTTCTTGCAATAGTAATAGGTATCGCAGGCTACCTTAAGGCACCGCCCGATACCGCATTCATCATTTCCGGTCTCGGAAAAAGAAGAATTCTCATAGGTAGAGCAGGCTGGAGAATGCCTTTCCTTACCCGTGTAGATAAGCTTTCTCTCAGCGTTATGCAGGTGGATGTAAAAACAAGTGAGGCAGTACCTACAAACGAGTTTATTAACGTAACCGTAGACGGTGTTGCCAACATAAAAATATCATCCTCTCCCATTCTTCTTGAGCGTGCCGCAGAGGCGCTGCTTGGTAAGACCCGTCAGGAGCTTGTTGCCCTTGTTACTCAGGTGCTTGAGGGTAATATGCGTGAGATCGTCGGCTCTGTAGGTCTTAAGGAAATGGTGCAGGACCGCCAGGGCGTTGCAAAGAAGATCACAGAAAACGTTGTACCCGATATGGAAAAGCTCGGTATCGAGGTAGTTAACTTCAACATCCAGAACTTCAAGGATGCTGCAGGCACTATTGAAAATATGGGTATTGACAACGTAGAGCAAATCAGGAAGAATGCGCAGATAGCAAAGGCAAACGCGCAAAGAGATATCTCCATCGCAACCTCTAATGCACAGCAGGAGGCTAACGCCGTTAAGGTAGAGGCAGAGAAGAAGATCGCAGAGCAGAATGCCGATCTCGCCGTTCAGCAGGCAGACATGCAGGTGCGTGCAGATACAAAGCGCGCAGAGGCAGATGCGGCGTATTCCATCCAGCAAGAAAATCAGAGAAGGATCGTTGAGATCGCAAAGACAAACGCCGATATCGCAAGGCGTGAAAAAGAGGCAGAGCTTGCAGAAAAGGAGATCGCCATCAAGGAGCGCCAGCTCGATGCCGATATCAAAAAGCAGGCTGATGCACTTAAGTATAAAGCAGAGCGTGAGGCAGAGGCTGATCTTATCAAGCGCCAGCGCGATGCAGATGCAAGAGCGTACGAGGCAGTTAAAGAGGCAGAGGCAAGGCGTGCCGCTGCAGAGGCTCTTCGCTTCGCTATGGAGCAGGAGGCAGAGGGTATCCGTGCCAAGGGTCTTGCAGAGGCTGAGGCTATAGAGAAGAGAGCAGAGGCACAGAAAAAGATGGG